>NZ_JBUEGC010000020.1:0-108630 GCF_054963655.1 Streptomyces sp. HSS9-12
ACGCGAGGGGGTCGGGGTCGCGGCCCCGAATGGCGTGACGCCTGCCGGCATGCGCTCGCGGGTACGGACCGTTGCTCGCCTGTGAACGTGAGGGGGTCGGGGCGGCGGCCCGGAGCGCTGCCGTTCTTGCCCGCCGAGCCGTACGGGGCGGGCGGACCGGTACTCGCATAGGGACACGAGGGGGTCGGGGTCGGAGGGGTGGGGGTCCTGGACGTAAAAGCGCTTTCAGGGCCGCCAGGCCCGAGAATGCGCAGTCCAGGACCCCCACCCCGGAGGCGCCGGGCCCCGCCCCACACCACCGCGGGGGCGCCCCGGCACGAAGCGGCGGGCCGAGCCGCCGCGGGGCGCCGCGCTCCGGGAACAGGGCGGGCCGAGGAGGCGCCGCCACGGTACGAGGTGCGGCACGCCACCGTGAGCGGCTGGCCTCGGCGCGGAGCGGCCCGCCCGGCGAGGGCACCGGTGGCGAGGCCGGCAGCTTCCCATGAGGGTTGGGGCCATGACTCCCAATTGCGGCCGCACCCCACCGTGGGGTGCCGTCCCAAAAGCGGGGTGGGCTGCCGGGGCCGAGCACGGCCTCAACGGGAACCGTGCCGAGGCGCGCCCCTCTGGCGGGACCGTCGGGCCGCCGCCCTCAGGGGCCCGACCCCCGGCGCGGAGCGGCCTCCCCGGCGAGGGAACCGGTGATGACATCTTGAGTTTCAGTCTCTAGGGTGCCTGAATATGGATATGCACACTGTGGTGGTGGGGACGTCCGGGACCAGCGCCGAGGACGTCATCGCCGTGGCCCGCGGCGCGGCGCGGGTCGAGCTGTCCGGCGAGGCGCTGGCCGCCCTCGCCGCCTCCCGCGAGGTCATCGACGCCCTGGCCGCCAAGCCGGACCCCGTGTACGGCGTCTCGACCGGCTTCGGCGCCCTCGCCGTACGCCACATCAGCCCCGAGCTGCGCGCCCAGCTGCAGCGCAACATCGTCCGCTCGCACGCCGCCGGCATGGGCCCGCGGGTCGAGCGCGAAGTGGTCCGCGCGCTGATGTTCCTGCGGCTGAAGACCCTCGCCTCCGGGCGTACGGGTGTACGCCCACACGTCGCGCAGACCATGGCCGACATCCTCAACGCCGGGATCACGCCCGTTGTCCACGAGTACGGGTCCCTCGGCTGCTCCGGCGACCTCGCGCCGCTCTCCCACTGCGCGCTCACCCTCATGGGCGAGGGCGACGCCGAAGGCCCCGACGGCACCGTACGCCCCGCCGGCGAGCTGCTGGCCGCGCACGGCATCGAGCCGGTCGTGCTGCGCGAGAAGGAGGGGCTCGCGCTGCTCAACGGCACCGACGGCATGCTCGGCATGCTCGTGATGGCCTGCGCCGATCTGGCCCGGCTGTTCACCGCCGCCGACATCACCGCCGCGCTGTCCCTCGAGGCCCTGCTCGGCACGGACAAGGTGCTGGCCCCCGAACTGCACGCCATCCGCCCGCACCCCGGGCAGGCCGCGAGCGCCGACAACATGCTGCGCATCCTTGCCGGGTCCGGCCTCACCGGCCACCACCAGGACGATGCCCCGCGGGTGCAGGACGCGTACTCGATCCGCTGCGCCCCCCAGGTCGCCGGCGCCGGCCGGGACACCCTCGCACACGCACGCCTGGTCGCCGACCGCGAGCTGGCGGCCGCAGTCGACAATCCCGTCGTGCTGCTTGGGGGTACTCCCCCAGCTACCGCTGGGGGTGCCCCCACCCAGGCCGAAGGCTTTGGGGGAGGGAGGGTGGAGTCCAACGGCAACTTCCACGGCGCCCCGGTCGCGTACGTCCTGGACTTCCTGGCCGTCGCCGCAGCGGATCTCGGCTCGATCGCCGAGCGCCGGACCGACCGGCTGCTGGACAAGACCCGCTCGCACGGCCTGCCCGCCTTCCTGGCCGGGGACCCCGGTGTCGATTCGGGCCTGATGATTGCCCAGTACACGCAGGCGGCCCTGGTCAGCGAGCTGAAGCGGCTCGCGGTCCCGGCGTCCGTCGACTCGATCCCGTCCTCCGCGATGCAGGAGGACCACGTCTCGATGGGCTGGTCCGCTGCCCGCAAGCTGCGTACCGCGATCGACAACCTCGGCCGGGTCATCGCCGTCGAACTGGTCGCCGCCACGCGGGCGATCGAGCTGCGTCAGGACGTCGAGGGGCTGACCCCGGCGCCGGCGACGCGCGCGCTGCTGACGGCCGTACGGGAGGCGGGGGTCGAGGGCCCGGGCGAGGACCGCTTCCTGGCGCCGGACCTGGCGGCGGCCGAGGAGTTCGTACGCTCCGGCCGGCTCATCGCGGCGGTGGAACCGGTGACCGGCCCGCTCGCCTGAGTGCCCCCGGCAGGCCCCGCCCATCCCGGCAGGCCCCGCCTGACCCACCCCTGCGGCCTCTGTGGCTCCCTGCGGCCTCTGTGGCCCCGCTCGTTCCGGCCGGCCGGCGGGCGGGGCCGGGGGTCAGACCGCGCTCGTCCGGCGCGAGCGGTGCGAGGCGACGGCGACCAGCGCCGCGCCGAAGCCGAGGAAGGCCGTGCCGCCCAGCAGATAGGGAGTGGTGTCCACGCTGCCGGTGTCGGCGAGGCGGAGGTCCTTGGGGCCGGCGGCGGCCGATCGCCCGGCCCGGCCCTGCTGCGTCTGCTGCTGCCCTGCCTGCTGCGACGGTTGCTCCTGGCCGGTCCGGCCGTGCTCGACCGTGGCGTTCGCCGAGGGCACGAACCACAGCGCGAACAACACCGCCCCCGCGGCAGAGGCGGTCAGCAGCGGGCGGCGTGCGGACACGTAACGGACCCCCTTGTGGCGCAGGTGAATTGGCCGTCCGGGCCGATGTTAATGACAGTCGCGGGTCGCGGGAAAGTCTCGGCGGCCGGGGCCCTTACGCTCCGTCGCATGAGCACTGCTGACGAATCGAGATATGTACGGCTTCGGGTGGATCTGGTGCTGGAGATCGCTGACACCGAGACGCTGACCAGCGCGGCGCTCGAACAGATCGACGCCGACGAGTTCATGCCCGACGAGGAGCGCAGCCACGCCCGGGCCGCCGTCCAGGAGGACGAGGCGGAGGCTCTGGCCTATCTGGTCGACCCCTTCGATCTGGTCAACCAGATCCCGGGCGTGGAGCTCGCCCAGGCGTCCTGGACCAGCGAGGAGATCCAGTACGACCCGACCGCCATCGAGTGGGGTCTGGAGGACGAGGAGGAGGGCTGGGACGATCTTGGTCGGTATATCCGTCCCGACGGATTCGGTGGAACCAACGAGGATGAGAATGACGTCGATGGGGAAGGCGACGCCGGGAAAGCGTGAGTCTTCTCGCAAAGGACCCCGGGACGCCTTGCGGGCCCCGGGGTCCATGACGTACGACGTGGTGTTCCCCACAGTTTCCTCTGTACGGGAACGGACGTATACGCATACGTGTCCCTAAAGATTGGTCGGACTCGTATGTTCAGCGACCCGGCCAGGGGATTCAGGGTTCAGATGCAATGGAGAATCGTGTGATAACGGACGGTATGCGGCGCAAGGGCCTAGCGGCCGCGGCCGCACTGCTCGGCGGTGTGCTGACGCTGACCGCGTGCGGCGGGGACGATGGCGACGGCTCCGGGGACCATGCGAAGTCGCAGGCCCAGGTGGACCAGGCGGCCGCCAAGGACGCGTCCGACGCCCGAATAACGATCACGCCCAAGGACGGCGCCAACAACGCCGGCATCAACCACGACGTCAAGGTCAGCGTCGCCGGCGGCAAGCTGACCCAGGTGACGATGACCGCGGTCGCCACCGGCGCCCAGGTCCCCGGCACCGTGTCCCCGGACGGCAAGTCCTGGAAGCCGAACGGCCAGCTGGAGCGGGCCACCAAGTACCGGATCACCGCCAAGGCCGAGGACGGCCAGGGCCGCGGCGCCACCGAGAACTCCACGATCACCACCGTCTCGCCCGCCAACAGCTTCATCGGGTACTTCACCCCTGAGGACGGCTCGACCGTCGGTGTGGGCATGCCGGTGTCGATCAACTTCGACAAGGCGATCAGCAACAAGTCGGCCGTCAAGGCCGCGATCAAGGTCAGCTCCAGCAGCGGGCAGGAGGTCGCCGGCCACTGGTTCAACGGCAACCGCCTCGACTTCCGCCCCGAGAAGTACTGGCAGGCGGGCTCCACCGTCACCGTCAAGCTCAACCTCGACGGTGTCCAGGGCGCGCCGGGCGTGAAGGGCGTGCAGCAGAAGACCTTCAGCTTCAAGATCGGTCGCAGCCAGGTCAGCACGGTCGACGCCAAGACCAAGCAGATGACCGTCGTGCGCGATGGCAAGACCATCAAGACCATCCCGATCTCCTCGGGCAGCCCGGAGAACCCGACGTACAACGGCCAGATGGTGATCTCCGAGAAGTTCAAGGAGACCCGGATGAACGGTGCGACCGTCGGCTTCAAGAAGGACGACGGCAAGGGCGAGTACGACATCAAGGACGTGCCGCACGCCATGCGGCTCTCCTCGTCGGGCACGTTCATCCACGGCAACTACTGGGGTGCCGACTCGATCTTCGGCAGTGTCAACACCAGCCACGGCTGCGTGGGTCTGAACGACGTCAAGGGCGCGAACGACCCGAAGCAGCCCGCCGCGTGGTTCTATGACAACTCGCTTATCGGCGACGTCGTGATCGTGAAGAACTCCGAGGACAAGACCGTCGCTCCGGACAACGGCCTCAACGGCTGGAACATGCCATGGAGCGAGTGGGTGGCCGACAGCGCAGCCGGCTGACGCCACGTCATCTGAGCACATCCTGAATCCGCCAGGCGGCGGTCGACACCACGTCGACCGCCGCCTGTGAGGTTTCGGCTATGACCGGCATCGCCTCACATTGCCTTCCACATCACACTATTGAACTGGTGTACCAGCTACGGGCATACTCCCCCGGCAGGGGGGCCGGGGGGCTCCCCGTTCGGTGAATGATCACCAGGGGGAAAATTGCATAGACAACTCAAGAGGGTTGGCGCCACCAATCGCGGTCGGCCCGCCCACCCGCCCCGGATACGGGGGTGAGTGGGCGGGCCGATTACGTCAGCCGGCAGGCGTTCTGCCCCGCGTCGGGGTCAGCCCAGGGCGACCAGCCGCTCCCGTAGCTCGACCAGCTCCCCGTCCGGCAGCGCGGCAGCGACCACCCGGTCGAACGCCTCCTCGGTCAGCGCCTCCGCGGCCTGCCACCGCTGCACCAGGTCCGGGATCCGCTCGGCTCGCGCGATGAGCGCGTCCGCCTCCTCCTCCGGCCAGGCCGTACGCAGCAGCCGGGCCCGCCCGCCGCCCGGGTCGGCCACGACCGCCTCCATAACCCCCAGGCCGCTCGCGCGCAGCGCCGCGAAGTGCAGCCCGCCCCGCAGCTCCCGCAGCAGCATCAGCTCGTGCGCGAGCGCGGCAGGCCCGTCGGTCTCCTCGGGCCGCGGGGCCGCCCGCCAGCCGGCGAACAGCGGCAGCGCACTGGCGTCCGCCGCGTCCACGACCCGGCGCGCGAGGCGCGCCGCACGGATCGCCTCGGGTGTGCCGGACAGCTGGTTCCGCCCCCAGTCCCAGCAGCCCTCGGAGTACGCCGACACGGCCTTCTCCGGCGCTATCCCGGCGCCCTGCTCATAGGCGTAGTCGATGATCCAACGCGGAAAGATCCCCAACACCTCGGTGGTGAGGAGCGGCGACGGCGTACCGAGCACCGCCGCCCGGCCCAGGAAGTACAGCAGCCGGTCGGCCAGCCCCAACTCGGCGCCACGGGCCCGCATTTCGGGCGACGTCATAAACCGTGCGCCGAGCTGCACGACCGAACTGAACGTATCCGCTGCGAATGTCATGCCCGGAACGTACATCGGTCCGCCGGAACGGGAGCCCGGTGTGCGGAACTTCCCCGCAGCGGGCGGTACCCGTGGTTCAGGCGTACGTACGGAGAGCTCGCGTCACAGGCGGCGGCGGAAGCACACCCGGGTGTGCCCGGAGCCGTCGTAATCGGTGTGTACGGGCACGCCGTCGATCTCGTCGTCACCCTGCTCGATCTCGAAACCCATGGCGCGGTGGAAGGCGATGGACCCCTTGTTCGAGGGCGAGGTGATCGCCCGTACCTGGCGGCGCCCGGCCGCGCGGGCCAGGTCGAAGAACCGCTCGTACAGGCCTCGGGCGACCCCCTGCTGCCGTACGGCCGGGTCGACGCCCACGAAGTGGATGTACGACTCGTCCGCGTGGTCGCCTGAGTGGAATCCGACGAGGAACCCTTCGAGCTCCCCACCGGAGCTCTCCACCACCAGGCTGGTGGTGGCGAAGTGCTGCAGGAACAGCTTCGGCAGCAGCTGGGACAGCGCCTGGGCCTGCTCGGGCGAGCGTGAGTCGCCCCACCAGTTCTGGATGCACGCCACCATCGAGTGGTGGTCGTCGATGCGCGCCTGCCGTATCCCGCTGTCGCTCATGGCCCCTGTATGGCATGCGGAAGTCCGTGCCCGCAAGGAATTGCGGACACGGACTGTTACTTGGGGTAGGGCCCTGGAACTCCCCTGGGCCTCAGCGCCCCTTGGCGTAGAGGGCGTAGTAGGTGCTGATGCCCATCATCAGGCCGACCGTGAGTCCCAGCATCGACGCCTTCAGCAAGGTCTGTCCGCTGACGCTGCACAGATAACCGACCGCGGCCCCGAAGACCACTCCGTACACCGTGGATTCGAGCTCGCGCGACATACGGGCCTGCACACGCCCGACGGCATAACAGATCACGGCGACAACGACCCCGGCCACGAGGCCGTGCAACGCCGAGGTCCCCCCGGATGTCCCTTGGTTCGCATCGAGGATGCCCGCGTACAGGCCGAAGACGGACCCCAGCCCGAGCGGGACGGCCCAGACGGTCGGCCTGGTGCGGCGGCGGGCTGCGGGCAAAGCGGTTTGGGTGCTCATGACGGGACTCCTCTCTTGCCCCTTTCCCTCAGGGCACACCCGCCCGCCCTGCCCGGCAACTCCATCACTGTGAGCTTATGTGACGATGCCGTACGTATCGCCGTTTGGGGTCCATCGAGCCCATGAGCGTACGGCTCCGCCCCGCCCGGCCGACGCGGTCTGCGGGGTGGGGTGTCTGGCGCAAGATCCAGGAAGTCATTACCATGCCCACGATCCGGCCACTGCTGGGCCGGCCCGGCGATCTTCCCTTGAGGGGCGGGAGCACGCTCCGCTGCAAGAGCCCCGTTCGCATCCAGGAGGGAACGGTGTCGCAGTCCCGCAAGTTCAAGTTCTCGAGTCCCCTCAGTGGCTGGTTTTCATCGCCTGCTGACTACACTGCGTGGCACATGCTGTTGAGTACGGTCGGCTCCTTGGCGAGAAGCAGTTCACGCCGCGGCGAGGAGATCCAGTGAATGACGTCGGATCGGTACGGACTGCCGTATTTCAGGACAATGAGTTGGATCCCAGCACCTTCCAGGCCAGCGCCAGCATCGTGCAGGCGGGCTTCTTCTGCTGGGAAATCGCCACTGGCGAAGTGAGCTGCGACCCGCTCACCCTCGCGCTCCACGACATGCCCGAGGATGGCCCGTCGGATATCGGGAGCTTTCTCTCCGCTGTACACGAGTCCGATCTGTCCGATGTGCGCGAGGCCTTGGGGCTGATAGCGGAATCCTGCGGCAACTACCAGATCCAGTACCGGGTCACCCCTGGCAACGGCGGGCTCCGGTCCCTGGAAGCCCGGGGCCGGGTCCTGCCTGGCGCCGACGGGTTGCCGGCCCGCATGGTCGGAGTGGTCATGGACACCACGGCCGTCCATGAACGCCACGAAGCGGAGAAGCGACGGCTGTATGAGCGTGCCACGCGAGACCGCTGGATGCAGGAGCTGACCGCGGCGCTGGTCGCCGCGGTGACGGTCAAAGACATCATGGCCGCGGCACAGGCCGGGTTGCGCACCTTCGGAGCGGACGCGCTGGCGGTGATCGCCTCCGAGGGTGATCGACTGACCGTAACCGCCTCGTGCGCCGACGACGAGCAGGGCGCCGAGTCCATACGGGCCCTCGACGCCACGGCTCGCACACTCGTAGCGGAGTCACTTGCCCGCAGGGCACCTGTTCTCATCGGCTCCGCGGACGCGATGATCGCCCGCTACCCGCACCTGGCACCACTCACACAGCAGTCGGCGCGACAAGCGTGGGCGGCACTTCCGCTCACGGACTCACGCGGTCGCGTCAGTTCCTGCCTCGTCGGCTTCCCGGGGCCGCAGGAGTTCCTGCCCGAGGAGCGGGCTCTTCTGGTCGCCGCCATGGGACTGCTCGCCCAGTCACTGGAGCGAGCCGGCATGTACGAGTCGGAACACGCGCTCGCCACCGAGCTCCAGCGCGGCATGCTGCCACGAGGGCCGCTCACCGTGCCAGGCGTGACCATCGCGGCCCGCTACCAGGCCGCCACTTCCGGCATGTGGATCGGTGGCGACTGGTACGACGCCATCAGCCTGCCCGATGGGGGCGTGGCTCTGGTCATCGGAGATGTGCAGGGGCACAGCGTTCACGCCGCGTCTCTCATGGGGCGGCTGCGCACCGCCGTGCACGCCTACGCGAACGAAGGGCACCCACCCGCGGCCGTTCTGGAACGTACCAACCGTCTGCTGACCGAGCTGAACACCGACCCTGACAGGGCTCTGTTCGCCACGTGCTGCTACATCGCACTCAGGCCCGCCGACGGAATGCTCCAGGTGTGCCGGGCGGGCCACCCCGCGCCCGCGCTGGTCACCCCCCGCAAGCCGCCGCGCCTCCTGGAGGTCCCCGGCGGCCTTCCCCTGGGCATCGACCGAGAGCAGCGGTACCCGACCACGCGCCTGCGCATCGCGCCGGGCAGCGTGCTCGCGTTGACCACAGACGGCCTGCTCGAGGCCGTGAACAAGGACATCGACCAGGGCTTCGACAGGTTTCTCCAGGCTCTGAGAGGGGCGCCCACGACCGATCTGGAGACCCTCGTCGACGATCTCCTTGCCGGTACCCAGAAGACTCACGGCCTGGGCGACGATGTGGCTCTTCTGCTGGCTCGTCTGAACAGGCCCGGCCGCCGCAGCTGACCCAGGCCCGAACGCCGTCCGCCCCAACTTGCCTCATTTACAAGGGCCTTGTATCCGAGGCCAACCGTTAACCGAATTCCGCCGGCCTGTAGTGCTGTCCGTCGCAAGGTAAAGATCGCCAAGAAAACGATGACCTCTGTCGAACTCATCGAAGGGACAGGGTATTTTACGTCGGTGGTTGGGGTTGCCTGGTCGTGCTCGAGGCGGGCCTTGGCATGCCGCAGCGGCAATGTCGCTGGATGTCGCCAATGGCGGAGAATTACCGAGAAACGAGCTTGACGTATGGAAAATTTCCGGATCCCGGACCTTTACATACCCAGACCGGCAGCGCTCAATCCGGAACTCGAGGAGGCCACGGCGGCCACCGAGGCGTGGTTGGAGGAGTTCGGTCTGGCGCCCACCGAGGAGGCGCGCCGGCATGTGCAGCGCACTCGGGTTGACCGGCTCACCGCGTGGCTGTGCCCCAACGCCTCTCAAGAGACGCTGATCCTGATAACCCAGTGGAACGCGTGGCTGTTCCAGCTGGACGACCAGTTCGACGACGACCCGGTGCGCGGTTACCAGCCGGAGCAATGGCGCGAGGCCTTCGGGCCGTTGTTCGCCGTATTCGACAGAAAGGTTACGGCTGGGCGACTGGGGCGTTCCCTGGACGACCTGTGGCGCCGTACGAAAGCTGTCCGTTCTTCCGCATGGCAGCGCAGATTCGTACCGCACCTGTTGTGGTATTTCGACAGCTACCGGGCCGATATGATTCATCGGGAGGAAGGGCGCGTACCTGGCCTCCAGCAATATCTCGCGCACCGCCGAGCCTCATTCGCATTCGATGCGGTTCTGGACCTGATGGAAATCGGTTCAGGTGTGGACCTGCCCGACCAACTGCATGCGAACCCGGCCTTCGCGGACATGCGAGAGGCGGTGATCTACGCAAATGCCTGCATCAACGATCTCTACTCACTGCGCAAGGAACTCGCCCATGACTACGCGTTCAACGCCGTCACGGTGATCCGCCACCATCAGCAGTCCAGCCTCCAGGAGGCGGTGGAGCGAGTGGCCGCGATGCAGGCCGGATACGTGCAGCGCATCCTCGACCTCGAGCAGGTCCTGCCCGGGCGACTGGCGCGTTCTGGCCTCGCCGACGACGTCATCGCCGACGCGCTCCGCTGTGTCAGGGACTTCCACGCGCTCACCGCCGGGAATGTGGCTTGGTCGAAGGAGACCGGGCGCTATGCGGAGATCGAGCCGGATCCGACCTATTTGGTGGACCTGTTCGTTCCGTAGCACCGATACACGTCAGGGCGCGGCCGGCGACGGCCGCCGCCATGGCGAGAAGCCCGCCGAGAAGAGTGACGGCCGGGCCGGCGAGGTAAGCGATTACCCGGTGCACATCCCTTCAAGGAGGTCTCGTGCGTCTTCGTCGTCTCCGTCTGCCGTGCGTTGCTGTCCTGCCTCTGGCCGCGCTGGCGGCCGCCTGCGCGGACTCCCGAGGTGATGGCCTCTCCAGGGCCGATACGCCGGATCCTCCGGCTGCGAAGTCCACCGAAGCTCCGCAGGAACACCGCGCTCCGGTGGGCGAGCACGCCAACGAACTCGGCTCGGTACCGGTGCTCATGTACCACCGGATTGTCGACAAGCCGAGCCGCGCCTCCGACCGCACCCCGCAGGACTTCCGCGCCGAACTCCAGCGGCTGGCACGGGAGAGGTACGTCCCCGTGACCGCCGCGGAGTACAGCACCGGGAAGCCCGACATCCCGGCGGGGACTCACCCCGTCGTTCTGACCTTCGACGACGCCAGTGACAGCCAGCTCACACTGGGGCCGGGTGGCGTGCCCACCGATGACTGCGCTGTCGGCATCCTGCTGGAGGTGGCCGGCCGGCACCCGGGGTTCCGCCCCGTCGCCACCTTCTTCGTCAACCGCAACGCCTTCCCCGCCACCGGCGCCGGCAAGGCCATGGCCTGGCTGCACCAGCACGGCTTCGAGATCGGCAACCACACCCTCGACCACGCCAGGCTCAGCGGGCTTACGGCGCGGCAGGTGCAGCATCAGATCGCGGCCGACCAGAAGGCCATAACGCGGCGGGCCCCAGGCGCCGAAGTGGTCTCCATGGCCCTGCCGTTCGGCAGTCGCCCCCATTCCGCCCGGCTGGCGCTTTCCGGCAGTTCGGAGGGGGTGTCCTACGAACACCACGGCGTCTACCTCGCGGGCGTCAATCCGGCGCCATCCCCGTACGCCGCGGCCTTCGACCCGGCCGGAATCCCACGTATACGCTCGGCCGCACCGGACGCTCCATTCGGCTCCTCCCGCTGGCTCGACAAGCTCGCGGCGGGCAAGATCCCCCGCTACACCGCGGACGGGGACCCCGCGCGCATCTCCTACCCGAAGTCCTCCCCAGCCGAGCTGGAAGAGCAGTACCGCAAACGAGCCCGGTCCTACTGAGCAAATCCTTTGCTGCGTACGCCCGTTCGGTGCCGGAGTCCGCGGATGGATCGTGAAGCGGTGCTGGCATTGTTCGACCGTCAGATGCGACAGGGTGCGCAGGCCGATGCAGCCGAGGGCGTGTTCCGCGACGTCGGCAATGCCGACTTCCAGCAGGTACCCGTACGCGGTTGAGGCTTCCTGACGCCTTTGTGACCACATCGCTTCAACCAGTTCGATGGCGTTCCCTGCTGACCATGTCGCTCCCGCGTCGGCACTGAACCTCAGGCGGCTGTGCTTGGTGACGCATCGTCACCCCGACTCTATGCTCACGAGTCCGTGGACCAGTTGGCGATCCTCGCGCCGGCGGATGTCGTCGAGGCATCCAGGGCCGCGTTCAAGGCGCTGCGAGCGATGCGCGACCGCATCCTTGAGGGCGCTGATGCGGCCAGCGCCGTGTACGTGGAACTGGAAGATGCCAACGATGCAGCTATCGCTGAACTACGCCGTGTGATGCGCCGGGACCTCGGGGCGGAGTGAAACGCCCGGGGCCCAGGGAGCTTGATCATCCCCCTGGCTGGTGCGATGCCGAAGGGGCAGGAAAGGCAGCGAAGGCGGCATCTGTGCTGGTAGATGGGGTGATCCGCACGTGGTGCCGGGCTCCGGAACCGGCTGTCCGATTGCGGCGGCGCCGACACCGACTTAGCGTTCAAGTGGTCGAGTTGTGCGACATCTGAGCCATGAGTCCCTACGTCAGCATCTAGCTGGCGGTGTCGTGTGGAGGATTTTATGTCGGTTATGACCGGTACTCAACCCATGCAGCAGCAGATGGCCCCGCCGATGGCCCCGCAGATGGCCCCGCAGATGGGCGGCCAACAGCAGCTCATCCAGGCGGTTCAGCAAGCGGTCCAGCAGGCCTGTCAGCAGGCGGGCCAGCAGGTCGCACAACGAGTACAGCAGACGTTCCAGCAGCTCCAGCAGATTCAGCAGCAGCTCCAGCAGCAGGGCATCGCCCAGCAGGCGCACCCCTACCTGGCTGTGGCGCTGCACCGCTCGCTGCACAGCGGCATCCGGCATGCAGTGGAGCAGTCCGTGCAGCAGGCGCTGCCGACCGCGATCGTGGCGCTGCTCCAGCAGAGCCAGCAGGGCCAGCAGGGCCAGCAGCAGTGGGGTGCTGGGTTCGGCCAGCAGCCGTTCCAGCCGTTCCAGCAGCCGTACCAGCAGTTCCAGCAGCAGCCTGGCTTCGGCTTCGGCCCGATGGGTCAGCAGCCGTTCGGTATCGGCTGACGCCTGGGCGGCGCGATGCGGTGTGCCCGAAGTGTTCCCGGGCACACCGCATCACCGTGGAAGCGTGAGCCGCCCCGTCTCCGGATCAGGACCACAAGTACGACGTAGGCGTGGTGAAGGTGGACGTGATGGTCAAGGACAGGCCCCAGAACAGCAGTGAGAGCGGGTCCGGGGGTGCGGCGGCTGGTGGGCCCGGGGGGACGGGCAGGGAGGCGGATCCGCGCAAGAAAGGCGCACAGTCGTCGGCCCCGGTGCAGCGACGCCGGGAGCGGTACATGGTGACGCCGTTGCCGCAGCATCTGCTCCCGCCAGGAGTACCTGAACTCAGCATGGACGCACTGTGTGACCAGCTGGAACGGATGCCCGAGGTCACAGTAACCCGCAGACTCCAGCCGTCGGAGAAGCTCCGATCGGCCGGGCTGTCTCCCTCCTGCCCGGAAATCGCGGTCGTCGAGGCGGCTGAAACTCAACTACCGGCGATGCGGTCGCTGCACGTACACATCGAGCCGGACCTGCCGCTGTGCGGAACCGGACCCGCCGCTACGCCGACTGCAGGGATCGTGCCGCTCCGCGATCCGGGGCTGGTCGCGCCGCTGGAACAAGCTGTCGACATCTCGCTACGCGTCCACGGCCCGGAGGGCGCACCGCTGGCTGGGGCGGGCGTGTTCCTGATCGGGACGTCATGGCCGGCCCAGGGCATCACCGGCGCCGACGGGAGGGTGACCGTCACGCTGGCTACGGACACGGCACAGTCCATTCAGTCCCTGTACGTCCGGCCCGCGGGCGGATACGTGGACCGCTGGATCAATCGCCCGGACCTGTCGGTGACCCGGGAGAACGAGGTCACCCTCACGCCGCTGGGTGAGGTGTACCCAGGGCTGGACGAGCGGCAGCAGTACGGCTGGGGCCAGCAGGCCATGCGGCTGGACCGGCTGCCTCCCACCTTCCGCGCCTTCGGCGTCAAGGTCGCGGTCATCGGCTCGGGCGTCTCCGCCGAGCACACCGATCTGAAGGACCGGGTGCGCTCCGGGGTTGATCTCGTCCGTGGCACGGAACGGGGCTGGGCCCACGACATGGTGGGCACCGGTACCCACGCAGCGGGCATCATCGCCGCGGCGGACACCGGCAAGGGCGTCATCGGCATCGCCGTCGATGCGCAGATCGAGGTCTGTCAGGTGATGCCCAACGGCTGCTTCAGCGATCTGATCGCCGCTCTCGACCACTGCATCGAGCAGGAAGCCGACATCGCCCACATCGCAGTGGCCACCCCGTACTCGTCAGCGCTGGTCTCACACAAACTCGCCGATGCCAACGCGGCGGGGATCGCCTGCGTCGCCCCGGCGGGTGACATGGCCGGACCGGTCGCCTTCCCGGGCAGGCTGCCCACCGTGTTCACTGTTGGCGCGCTGGGCGTCTTCGGCTCCTACCCGCCGGACACATCCCATGCCACCCATGCGGGTCCGCCGCTGACGCCGGATGGGCTGTTCGCCGCGCGATTCAGCTGCTACGGCCCCGAGGTCGACGCGGCCGCCCCCGGCGTGGCTGTCCTGTCGTGCTCGCCGCAAGGCGGATACGCGGTCCTGGACGGCACCAGCGCGGCCTCGGCCCACGTTGCCGGTCTTGCGGCCCTCGTGCTCGCCCACCACGAGGATTTCCACGGCCAACTGCTGCCCCGCGGACCCGGCCGGGTGCAGCACTTGTTCGAGATCATCGCCGCCAGCTGCCGCCAGCTGACCGCCCCCGGCACATGGGAGGCCGCCCATGTCGGACGCGGCCTGCCCGACGCTCTGGTCGCCCTGGGCCTGGCCCCCGGAGTGCAGATCGCTCCGGCCGTGTCGCCCTACGCTCCGTCGATGGCCGTTTAGGGCTCGTTCCCGCAGTGAGACAGCCGAGCGGTGCCTGTCCTGAGGGGACGGGCACCGTTCGGCGTCTACAGGGCCGTGACCAGCGGACATGCGATACACGGCGCCGGCACCCACAGACCGGCAGCCATATGATCGAGAGGGCTGCTGTCTTCCCGCGGAGCGTTCGATGCCCGATCCGATGCCTGACTCGCTCGACCAACGGCTGGACGCCATCGCGCGGCATCCGTTCCGCGCGAAGTTCCATCTGCGCGGTCGCGAGCGGGCCATGGCAGAGCTGAGCGGCCCATCCACGATGCGATGGCACGCCTACGACCTCATAGCCAAGCGGCTGGCGCCGGCCGAGCCATACAAGGACGGCAAGCAGACCCCCTACCGCGGCCACCCGGTTTTCGTCGCCCAGCACGCGACCGCCACCTGCTGCCGTACCTGTCTCCAGCGCTGGCACCAGATCCCCAAGGGGCGGGAACTGAGCCGCGCGGAGCGCGCCTATGTGGTGGACGTGATCTGCCGCTGGATCGAGCGCGAGGTGTCGGGCTCGTCGGGAGGCGAGTAGATCTCATTCCGCCCACCGGCGCCCGATCCTTCATGGCAGCGGTTCTTGTATGGCGCCGGCGATGACCGTGGTCACGACCTTGTGGACGGCTCCAGGCTCTGGCGGGGCGCCTTCCCGGTCGGCGAAGAGCAGGTGTCCGGCCCCGATCAACGTGGGCGCGAGCGTGTCGACGTCGGCGTCCGCCGCGATGCGGCCCAGTTCCCGCTCGGCGGTGAGGTACGAGGCGATCATGGCCGTAGCTTCCGTCAGGACCGGGACGCCGGTCGGCGTGGCCTGGCGCAGCCGGGCGCGCAGGTCATCCCGGGAGGTGACGAGGCCGACGATCGCCACGGCAACCGACTCGAACAGGGTCGTCAGCGCGCCGGTGAGGTTGCCGGCGACGGTGCCGGTCCCGGCGGAGTTGCGCAGGGCGGCGGCCTGGTTGTCGATCCGGGCGATGCGGTCTTGCACGAGCTCGGCGAGGAAGGCGTCGAAGTCGGCGAAGTGCCGGTGCAGGACGCCCTTGGCGCAGCCTGCCTCCGTGGTGACCGCCCGGCTGGTCAGCGCGCTCGGCCCGCCCCGGAGCAGGACGCGCTCGGCGGCATGAAACAGCTGCTCGCGCGCGTCGCGCATGGCCACCCCTGTCGGCATACCGCGCTCCCTCCTTCCCTCGCCGGGCCCCACCCTGCCCACAGCGCGCCACATGCCACCGCGCGACTCATCAACTGGCCCTACGCCATGCCGCCGCATCCCGTAGGACATCAGCCACGTCCCGCACCGTCCGTGCCGACAGCCGAAGACGGACCACCCCGGAACCATCCGCCGCAGCATCCGCACGTGCCTGTACGCCTGTTGCCTCAATGCCCGCCGCGGTCAGTGCGTTCGCCAGCTCCGCACCTGCATCCTTCGCGTCCCGCCAACCCGCGACGTAATCCACGCCGCGAACCCACAGCACCGAATCCGGGTCGAGTTCTTCGCGCTCGGGATCCGGCTCACTCGGGTAGTGCATTGACTGAAGTCCCCTTCCTCGTATAGCGGTTGATCTCAGACCAAGCTCGGTCGCATCTAGTGAGCGAACGACGACAACCCCGGTACGATCAGTACCGGGGTCCGTCGGGACTCCACCGCCACCCCGGAAGCTGTCCAGGCACGGGGGTGGTCCGGTTATCTCTGGGGTTGTGGTGCGACCCTGACCCGATTCGGTCGCCAGGGGTTTGTTGGTTGCTGGCCCGGCCCCGGGCTTCGGGGAGCAGCCGCGGAGCCGGGCCGCGGGCGACGTCAACGCGTCGCCCCTCTCCGAGCACCGGGCCGTCGGTGGAGACGGGTGATCCACCCGGCAGCGCTCAAGGGGAGTTGGTGGGCGAGGACTGGCCGCGCCGTCAGTCACGGCAGTCCCCGCCAGCTCTACGGCGGAGTATTCAGCGGCACCTCTCGGTACCTCCTCATCTCCCGGTACAACCTGCCTCGGCTGACTCCGAAACGCCGCGCGATCTCGTCATGGCGCACGCCCTGGTCTCGAAGGGCGGCGTACTCGTGCAGCTGTTCTCTGCTCACCGCAGCGTCCCGAAGTTCCACACTGACGCCGTGCGCCTGAAGAACCGAGAGAGCCCGTGCCATATCCAACCCGTACTTGCGCACTCGCCGACCGCCCCCACTCATCGAACACCCACGATGGACGCACGAAGGAAGCTGGTCGTGATTGCGCGGAAGCCCGTATGCCCCGTACGGCCCGCATGACGCAAGCACCAAATCTCGGGCGCTGCCGTGTCTTCCGCCGCTCCCGATTGTTCCCCGCACGTCGTGCACTCCGTCTCGTACGTCGGCTCACTCCCGGACACGTCTGGGCTCAAGGACCAGTCCGCGAACTCGGCGCTGATCGTGCTGTCGGTGGTGCACGGGCCCTGACATGCGTGAAGCGGTGCGTTGAACGCACCGCTTCACACTCGGCGACTCCCGGCCGACGGCCAGGAGCCCAGCTCCTACTTCACAAACGATGATGCGGTCCGCCTTCGGCGGCGCGAGAGGCGCGGACGCTGACGAGTGCGCCCCCAGGTAGGCGTTATCAGGACTTGCCGGCTTGTGACCGGACTCAACCTGAGTGAGCAGACTGTAGGAGTACGGGATCTTCTGAGCCAACCCACGCTGAGTCAGGCCGGCTCGCTTCCGGTAGTGCGCGATCCGGGCGCCCGTATGTTCGTCGCCGGGAATGGGCATGGGGAGGCTCCGTTCCAAGACTCGCTCACCGAAACGCTACCCGGCCGCCAAGAGCAGGGAACGGCAAACGATCGACCCAGGGGATGACAGTTGCCGTCGACCAGCTCGGCAAGGTGGACTGCGGTCATGACTGCGAACCGCGTCCTCTACCTGCTGGGCAGCGCCGCCCCTCCCGTACTCAACTCCCACTGGTGACGATGCCGTGCGTCAACGCGGCCTACGTACAGCACACGCAGTTCGATCAAAGCATCGCGACCCTTCGGGCGATGGGTGTCCGCGTGCTGTACGGAGACGGCGGATTCGTGCCGAACGAGCCGGGCAAGGGCCGACCGGAGGCGTACCCCTGGGACCTCGCCCTGGAGGCTGCCGAATCTCTTTGGAGGCAGCGCGACGACGAAGAGACACCCTGCTGAGCCAGCGGGGCGCGGGGTGGTGGCCGCGGTACAGCTGATCCTGTGCTGCGGCCTGGCGAGGTACGGCTGTGCTTGCCTACTGCTACTCGGCCTCGGGGGCGGGAGCGATCCCCGTCGGGCAGGACGCCCCCCAGTTCGTCTCGAATGGGGTACTTAGCTTGACGCCCGTGCCGCCGATGCCGCAGTAGCCGTTGGGGTTCTTGTCCAGGTACTGCTGGTGGTACGGCTCCGCGGGGTAGAAGGGGCGGCCCTCCGACGGGAGGATTTCCGTGGTGATGGGGCCGTAGCCCGACTTCGTCAGGACCTGCTGGTACGCGTCGCGCGACGCCTCCGCCGCCGACTGCTGCTCCGGGGAGTGGGTGTAGATCGCCGAGCGGTACTGCGTACCGACGTCGTTGCCCTGGCGGAAGCCCTGGGTGGGGTTGTGGGACTCCCAGAAGAGCTTCAGCAGGTCCGCGTAGGAGACGACCGACGGGTCGAAGACGACGCGGACGGCCTCGGCGTGCGCGGTGAGGCCGCTGCAGACCTCCTCGTACGCCGGGTTCTTCGTGTGCCCGCCCTGGTAGCCGACGAGAGTCGTCCACACGCCCGGGGTCTGCCAGAACTTCCGCTCGGCGCCCCAGAAGCAGCCCAGGGCGAAGTCGGCGACCTCCAGGCCCTCGGGATAGGGGCCGGTGAGGGGGTTGCCGAGCACGGTGTGGCGGTCCGGGACCGCGAATTCGGGGGTGTCGCGGCCGGGCAGGGCCTCCTCCGGGGTGGGGAGGTGGTTCCGGTGGCGGTTCAGGAACATGAGGTCTCCTCGGCTGTGGCGTCCGTCAGAAGAACGTACGGCCAGGGCGGTGGATTCCCGCCCTGGCCGTATCCGCAGGTCAGGCGTGTGTTGGGCACGTGTCCCGTGGCGCGGCCGACGTCGGCGATCAGGGCGGCAGCGTCGCCGGGCTGCCGCCCCGCTGAGCGGCCGACGTCGGCGATCAGCGCGGCAGCGTCGCCGGGCTGCCGCCCCGCTGTTCCCAGCCCGCCACAGCCTGCGCCCGGCAGGCCGCGTAAGCCGTCGCCGGGTCCGCCCCGTACGACCACGGCACCGCGCCCACGTGCCCGTCGACGTGCCGCAGTTGCTCCAGCGCCTCGGCGTAGCGCTCCGCCTGAACCAGGAACCAGACCAGCAGATGGCGTACGTGCGGCAGTACGGGGTGGTCGGCCGGTGCCGAGCGAGCCGCGAACAGAGCGCCCTGGATGGCCCGGGTCACCACCTCGCTCTCGTACAGGCCCCGGACCAGGTTCACCTCCGGCAGGTGCTCGAAGACCGCGAAGAGCGGCAGCGCCGGCAACAGGCTGTCCTCGGGAGCCGAGCCCGCCGCCCGGTGGGTGAACGCGTAGGCCTTCTCCCGCGATCCGTGCCACTTCTCGCACCAGTAGTGCAGCGCGGCCAAGTGCGCCCCCATGTGGTGCGGTGCGCGGGCGGTGACCGTGCTCCACACGGACTCGAAGTCGGCCTCGCGGTAGCCGAGTCCGCAGGCCACGGCGAGCTCGACGATGTACGGGGTCGGGTCGCCGGGCGCCAGCAGTGCCGCCTCGGCGCAGATCGACCGTGCCTCCTCCAGAATGATCCGGTACTCCTCGGATCCGGGGCCGCCCGCGGACTGCCGGGCCTGGCGCACCAGGAACTCCGCGTGCACGACCGCGCCGCCCGCCTCCTTCGGCGCCTCGGCCCGCCAGATGCGCAGCCAGCGCCCTCCCTGGCCCGGCGCCTGCGCGAGTTCCACGGCCGCGGCGCCGGCCAGCGACTGCACGCGCTGCCAGCGCAGCTCCCAGTCGTCGGCGGTGGCGGCGAGCAGCTGGGCGGCGGGCCGCCAGTCCTGCGTGCGGCGTATCTCGTCCAGGGCCTCGGCCAGCTCCGGGTCGGGGCCGGGCAGCCGGACGTCGAGCCGCTCCGGCGGCGTGAAACCGTAACTCTCCGGGTCGCCGGCGAGCCCGTGGCCGCGCATCGCCTGCCGCCCGCCGCGCAGCGGCAGCAGGGCGGGCACGATGAGGACACCGCCGATCATGGTCAGACCGAGCAGGATGATCAGAAGTTCCATGAAGTGTCCTGTGTCGTTTCGTCGGGCCGGGCGACTGTGGCGAATGTTAAGTGTTTCGTTCGCTGCCCTGTACCGACCGCTGATCCGCGAGGTTTCACGGCAGGCGGAGTACTACCCTCGGGCACCATGAGCGACCAGCACCAGCACCAGCGCCCACAGGCGCAGCACGCACACCACGGCTTCGAGACTCTGGCCATCCACGCCGGGCAGGAGGCGGACCCGCTGACCGGCGCCGTGGTACCGCCGATCTACCAGGTATCGACATACAAGCAGGACGGCGTCGGCGGTCTGCGCGGCGGCTATGAGTACAGCCGCTCGGCGAACCCGACGCGCACCGCTCTGGAGCGCAACCTCGCGGCGCTGGAAGGCGGCCGGCGGGGGCTGGCGTTCGCCTCGGGGCTGGCGGCGGAGGACTGCCTGCTGCGGACGCTTCTGGTGCCCGGGGACCACGTTGTCATCCCCAACGACGCCTACGGCGGCACCTTCCGGCTCTTCGCGAAGGTTGTCGAGCGCTGGGGTGTGCAGTGGTCGGTGGCGGACACCTCGGACGTGGCTTCGGTACGGGCCGCGCTGACGCCCCGTACGAAGCTCATCTGGGTGGAGACCCCGTCCAACCCGCTGCTCGGAATCACGGACATCAGCGCGATCGCGGACGTCGCCCGCGGGGCGGGGGCCCGGCTGGTCGTGGACAACACCTTCGCCAGCCCGTACCTCCAGCAGCCGCTCGCCCTCGGCGCGGACGTGGTGGTGCACTCCATGACCAAGTACATGGGCGGCCACTCGGACGTCGTCGGCGGTGCGCTGATCGTGAACGACGAGACGCTCGGTGAGGAACTCGCGTACCACCAGAACGCGATGGGCGCGATCGCCGGTCCCTTCGACTCGTGGCTGGTGCTGCGCGGCATCAAGACGCTCGGCGTCCGGATGGACCGGCACAGCGCGAACGCCACGCGCGTCGCCGAACTGCTGCTCGCGCACCCGAAGGTGACGCAGGTCTACTACCCGGGGCTGCCCTCGCACCCGGGCTACGAGATCGCGGCCAAGCAGATGCTGGCCTTCGGCGGCATGGTGTCGTTCCGGGTCGAGGGCGGCGAGCAGGCGGCCGTCGAGGTCTGCAACCGGGCCGAGCTGTTCACGCTCGGGGAGTCGCTGGGCGGCGTGGAGTCGCTGATCGAGCACCCTGGGCGGATGACGCACGCGTCGGTGGCCGGGTCGGCGCTGGAGGTGCCGGCCGACCTCGTCCGGCTGTCGGTCGGCATCGAGGCGATCGACGATCTGCTGGCGGATCTCACCCGCGCGCTGGGGTAACTCAGCCGCTTACCAGCCCTCGAGCGGCGGTGTGGTGTCGGCTGGTGGTGCGACCCAGGGCTGCACCACCGCCGCCCACACCGTGAAGGCGACCGCCGCGGCAAGCAACAGCGCCCAGCCGGCGGCCTGTACGGCGTGGCGGCGGGCCAGGATCCGCCGGCCGTGCTCGGCCGCCCGTGCGGCCAGATCCGGAGGCACCGCCGGGTGCGGCCCGTCCAGCATCCGGCGGACCTCTGCCTCCTTGCGGTCCGGCAGGCTCATGGCGCGGCCGGCTCCGGCCGGGCGGGCGGGTCCGGTGCGGGACGGCTGCGCAGGGTCGCCACCGAGCGTCTGCACAGGGTGTGGACCCGTTCGGCCGGGAGGCCCAGCTGGGCGGCAGCCTGTTCCTCGGCGACGCCCTCGTACAGCCGCAGTACCACCACCAGGCGCTCCTGAGGGGTGAGCCGGGCCAGGAGGCCGCTGCCGGGGCGGCGGTGGCGCCAGGCGGTACGGGCGAAGCGGGCGGCGACCTCCTGGCGGGTGCGGTCGTACGGATCCTCGCCGTGCAGCCGGTCCCACCCCGCGTACGTACGTGCCAGGGCGGCGGTCAACAGCCGCTCGGCGGCCTCCCGCTCACCGGTGAGCAGCGTGGCGGCATGCAGCAGCCGGCCGCCCGCGCCCGCGACGAATGCCTCGAACTCCCGGGCCCGGCGGCGATCCCGGTCCGCTCGCCGCTCTCGCACCGCCCCTCCCATGCCCTTTGGTCAATGGGACGGCAGGTGCGGTTGCGGGGTCAAGAGGCAGGCGGGTCCTGGCCGGAGGGCTGGCTCGTGGTCGGGGCGTGGCGGGCGGAGAGCGCGGCGTTGAAACGGGTGAGAAGCGTGCAGAACGCTTCCCGCTCCTCCGCGGACCAGTCCTCCGTCAGCTGCGCCATCAGTTCGCGCCGCGAGGACCGCACCTCCTCCAGGCGGGCTTTGCCGCGTGGGGAGAGCTGGAGCACGACGGCGCGGCCGTCCTCGGGGTGCGAGGTGCGCTTGACCAGTCCGGTGTCCACGAGCGGGGCGACCTGGCGGGTGACCGTCGAGGAGTCGATGCCCATGCCCGCGGCGAGCGCCTTGACCCCCATGGCGCCCTCCCGGTCGAGGCGGTTGAGGAGCAGGTAGGCGGCGCGGTCCATGGAGTTGCGGACCTGGCCGATGCCGCCGAGCCGTGTCTGCTCGGCGCGGCGGGCGAAGACGGCGACTTGGTGCTGCATGTCGTCGAGAAGTCCGGTGTCGCGGTGCACCTCCCCGCCGGAGGCTGGGAGAGCGGTCGTCATGTCCTCAGCGGTGGGCATGGCCTGGACTCACTTCGTGGGGGCGGTCTAGGGGATGGGCACAGGGTACGCGGCCTGGCGCCGCGCCGTACCCGAGGTGCCCGAACCGGTCCCGAACCGGTCCCGAACCCGTGCCGAACCCGTATCGAACCGTATCGAACCCGTGTCCGACTGTGCCGCACCGGCGGGTGCGGAGGGGAACTGCCAGACTGACGGCATGGCCACTCCCCACGGCGACACCGCGAACCGCCCCTCCACCCAGCTGTCCGAGATCACAGTCGACGAGGTGCGGGCCGCTCAGAAGATGCTGTCTGGTGTGGCCCGGACGACCGCCTTGGAGGGGAGCCGGCACCTGACCCGGCTGGTGGGCTCCCCGGTGCACCTCAAGTGCGAGAACCTGCAGCGGACCGGCTCGTTCAAGGTGCGTGGCGCGTACGTACGGATCGCGGGACTCAGCCCTGAGCAGCGGGCGGCCGGGGTGGTCGCGGCCAGCGCCGGGAACCATGCGCAGGGTGTGGCGCTGGCGGCCTCGCTGCTGGGGGTGCGCTCCACGGTGTTCATGCCGGTCGGCGCGCCGCTGCCCAAGGTCGCGGCGACGTGCGAGTACGGAGCCGAGGTGCGGCTGCACGGCCAGGTGGTGGACGAGACGCTGCGGGCGGCGCAGGAGTACGCACGGGAGACGGGCGCGGTGTTCATCCATCCCTTCGACCACCGCGATGTGGTGGCCGGGCAGGGCACGGTGGGGCTGGAGATCCTGGAGCAGTGCCCGGAGGTCCGCACGATCGTGGTGGGGATCGGCGGCGGCGGGCTGGCGGCCGGGATCGCGGTCGCGGTGAAGGCGCTGCGGCCGGACGTACGGATCGTGGGGGTGCAGGCCGAGGGTGCGGCGGCGTACCCGCCATCGCTGGCTGCGGGTCATCCGGTGGCGCTGGAGTCGGTGGCGACGATGGCCGACGGGATCAAGGTCGGACGGCCGGGGGATGTGCCGTTCAAAATAATTGGCGATCTCGTGGACGAGGTCCGTACCGTCTCCGAGGACGCGCTCTCAAGGGCGCTGTTGCTGTGTCTGGAGCGGGCCAAGCTCGTGGTGGAGCCGGCCGGGGCGAGCCCGGTCGCGGCGCTGCTGTCGGAGCCGGAAAACTTCGAGGGGCCGGTGGTGGCGGTGCTGTCCGGCGGCAACGTGGACCCGCTGCTGCTGCAGCGCATTCTGCGGCACGGCATGGCGGCGGCGGGGCGGTATCTGTCGCTGCGGCTGCGGCTGACGGACCGGCCGGGGGCGCTCGCGACGCTTCTGGGGGTGTTGTCAGTGCTGGACGCTAACGTCCTCGACGTGAGCCATGTCCGGACCGATCCACGGCTCGGGCTCACGGAGGCGGAGGTGGAGCTGCACTTGGAGACCAAGGGGCCGGAGCACTGTGACGAGGTGCGGGCGGCGCTGAGCGAGGCGGGTTACACGATCATGTCGTGAGGTATGTCGCGAGTCCCTTCGCGTCTCACGCTGCTGTCATCCCTTCCTGGTCCCTTCTTGGTCCCCCGGACACCTGCTCTCGCGGTTTCCGACGTCTGTCCGTGGACGTCAGACGCGATGGCGCGGCAAGCATTGACGCGATATATCGCGTCTTGATAGAACGGTGGCGTCCGCTGCTCCACGTGACGCTGCGTCGGACAATTCCATTCACATCACCTGGGGGATCCCTATGCCAGGCGCCATTTACGCCGAAGGTCTGGTGAAGACCTTCGGCGACGTAAGGGCTCTGGACGGCGTCGATCTCGACGTACCCGAAGGCACCGTGCTCGGGCTGCTCGGCCCCAACGGCGCCGGCAAGACCACTGCTGTACGGGTGCTCACCACCCTGCTGCGGCCCGACCGCGGCACCGTCGTCGTCGCGGGAATAGACGTCCTCAAGCATCCGAACGAAGTCCGCCGGTCCATCGGCCTGTCCGGGCAGTTCGCCGCCGTCGACGAGTACCTCACCGGGCGCGAGAACCTCGAGATGGTCGGACGGCTGTACCAGATGAGCGCGCGCGACGCCCGGACCCGCGCGGACGAGCTGCTCGAGCGGTTCAACCTCGGCGACGCGGCCGACCGTACGGCCAAGACCTACTCGGGCGGTATGCGCCGCCGGCTCGACCTGGCGGCCGCCCTGGTGGTCAGCCCGCCCGTGATGTTCATGGACGAGCCGACCACCGGCCTCGACCCGCGCAACCGTCAGGCGCTGTGGGAGGTCATCCAGGAGCTGGTGGCGGGCGGGACGACCCTGCTGCTCACCACCCAGTACCTGGAAGAGGCCGACCACCTCGCGCACGACATCTGCGTCATCGACCACGGCCGGGTCATCGCCCGCGGCACGTCCGACCAGCTCAAGGACCGCACCGGTGGCGAGCGCGTCGAGGTCGTCGTCCACGAGCGCGAGCGCCTGGCCGAGACCACCGAGATACTGCGCGGCTTCGGCAAGGGCGAGGTCACGGTCGAGGACCACACCCGCAAGGTCACCGTCCCGGTCACCGGTGGCGCCAAGCTGCTCGCCGAGGTGATCCGTGAGCTGGACAGCCGCGGCGTAGAGATCGACGACATCGGGCTGCGCCGCCCGACGCTCGACGACGTGTTCATCTCGCTCACCGGGCATGCCGCCGAGGCGGCGGCAGAGGAGACCGGGGGCACGAAGGAGGTCGCCCAGTGAGTGCCGTCACCGAAACCCCGGCGTCCCGGGGGAACGCGGCCCCGCGGCCGCGCGGCGGGCTGAGCCAGTCCGTCCACGACTCCCTGGTCGTCGCCAAGCGCAACCTGATCCGGATGCTGCGGATCCCCGAAGTGGTCATCTTCGGGCTGATCCAGCCGATCATGTTCGTGGTGCTGTTCAGTTACGTCTTCGGCGGCTCGATCAGTGTCGGCGGCAACCTCAGCCCCGGTGTGTACCGGGAATTCCTGATGGCGGGGATCTTCGCGCAGACCGTCACCTTCGCCACGGCGGGGGCGGGTGCGGGCATCGCCGAGGATATGCACAAGGGCCTCATCGACCGCTTCCGCTCGCTGCCCATGGCTCGGGGCGCGGTCCTCACCGGTCGCACGCTCGCCGACCTCGTACAGACCGCTCTGACGGTCGTGGTGCTCGCCATCGTCGCGCTGATCGTCGGCTGGCGGATCCACGAGGGCATCCTGAAGGCCCTGGCCGGCTTTGGCCTGCTGCTCCTGCTCGGGTACGCCTTCTCCTGGATCGGCGCACTGATCGGCCTGTCCGTACGGACCCCGGAGGCGGCCACCTCAGGCGGTCTGATCTGGCTGTTCCCGCTGACGTTCGTCTCGAACGCCTTTGTGCCGGCCGACAACATGCCGACGGTCCTGCGGCACTTCGCCGAGTGGAACCCCTTCAGCGCCACTGTGCAGGCCTGCCGCGAGCTGTTCGGCAATCTGCCGGAGGGCTACCCGGTGCCGGACGCCTGGCCGATGCAGCACCCGGCGATGGCCTCTATCCTCTGGTCGATCGTCATCATCGTGATCTTCCGGACCCTGGCGGTGCGGAAGTACCGGTCGGCGACCGCCTGACCGGCCGCCGTGCGGCGCCGGCACGTTGGCCGGCCCCCGCGGTCAGGCCCTGGCCGTGATACGACGAAACCCCCCGGCGCGCTGTGCGCCGGGGGGTTTCGTGCGCCAGATCAGCCCTGGTACGGCTTGGCGTCGAGGATCTTCACCGAGGCCTTCTTGCCGTTCGGGAGCTCGTACTCGGCGGTCTCGCCGACCTTCTTACCGTTGACACCGGTGCCCAGCGGCGACTGCGGAGAGTAAGTCTCGATCTCCGAGGTCGCGTACTCGCGGGAAGCGAGCAGGAAGGTCGTGGTGTCGTCCGGGTCGCCATCGAAGGCGATGGTGACGACCATGCCCGGAGCGACCACACCGGTGTCCGCAGGGGCCTCGCCGACCTTGGCGTTCTCCAGCAGCTGAGTGAGCTGGCGAACCCGCAGCTCCTGCTTGCCCTGCTCCTCCTTGGCGGCGTGATACCCGCCGTTCTCCCGCAGGTCACCCTCTTCGCGGGCGGCCTCGATCTTTTTGGCGATCTCGACACGTGCGGGACCCGACAGGTACTCCAGCTCGGCCTTGAGCTGGTTGTACGCCTCCTGGGTGAGCCAGGTGACGTTGTCGCTGGTCTGGGTCACAGGTGCTCCTCGTCGGTACTGGGAAATACAAAGCAACGCCCTATCCGGAGCATTGCGCTGTCACCGGTGGGCGAAACCACGAGCCTAACAATTCCGGCAGGAAAGGGGGAGGAGGAAAACCACCGGATACGCATCGGCGCTGGTCAGCGGCCGGAATCCCAGTGATCATCCACCCGGTCGGCGGCAGCGGCGCCGTCTGGCCGGCTGTCGGCCAACGGCGTGGTCAGCCGCCCGATGGGCCGGATGCCGCGGCCTTGCAGCCGAGCAGCTCGACGGCGGTGGCACGCTCCGTGGTCCGGACCGTGACGACCTTGTCCACGCGCGATGCCCGCTCACCGAAGCGAACGTCACGGCGCCCCACTTCATTCCCCGACTCCGCCAGCGCACGCAGCGTGCACACACCGTCTGTGTTCGCGTCCTTACGGACCTCCAGATGGGCCTCGGCCGCGCGATCCGAGACCACCTTGGACTTGATCAGCTCACCGCTGACCTTCTGGCCCGCGACGTAGGCGATACCGATCCAGGTCAGGAGCGCCAGCAGCCCGGTGCCGAGCACGGCGCCGACGATCTTCAGCGTGCGGTCCTTGCGGGCATCGGCGGAACGGCCGTAACGCTCGTAGGGCAGCCCCTGGGGCAGTCCCTCGCACGTGCCCGCCATGGTGTTTCCTCCTGAATGTGGACCACGGAATTATCGGCCCGTCGTTTCGGTCACTATAGAAGGCGCCTTCTCCAACCGGGGGTGAGGGCACCGTGACCAGTGACTGAGGATCGAATCTTGACCGAGCAACTGCGTTTGATGGCAGTCCACGCCCATCCCGACGACGAGTCGAGCAAGGGCGCGGCCACGATGGCCAAGTACGTGTCCGAGGGGGTGGATGTGCTGGTCGCGACCTGCACAGGCGGGGAGCGCGGTTCCATCCTCAATCCGAAGCTTCAGGGAGACCCCTATATCGAGGCGCACATCCATGAGGTGCGCGCCAAGGAGATGGAAGAGGCCCGGCAGATTCTGGGCGTGAAGCAGGCCTGGCTGGGCTTCGTCGACTCCGGACTGCCGGACGGCGACCCGCCGCCGCCGCTGCCCGAGGGCTGCTTCGCCCTGCAGGACGTCGACGAGGCAGCAGGTGCGCTGGTCAAGCTCATCCGCGAGTTCAAGCCGCACGTGATGACCACGTACGACGAGAACGGCGGATACCCGCACCCCGACCACATCATGACCCACAAGATCTCGATGGTGGCGTTCGAGGCGGCGGGCGACCCGGCGAGGTATCCGGAGGCCGGCGAGCCGTGGCAGCCGCTGAAGCTCTACTACAACCAGGGCTTCAACCGGCCGCGCACCCTCGCGCTGCACGAGGCCCTGCTCGCCCGGGGCATGGAGTCCCCGTACGGCGAGTGGCTGCAGCGCTGGGCCGAGTTCCAGCGCAAGGAGCGGACGCTGACCACGCATGTTCCGTGCGCGGACTTCTATCCCGTCCGGGACAAGGCACTGATCGCCCACGCCACGCAGATCGACCCCGACGGCGGCTGGTTCCGGGTGCCGATGGAGATCCAGCAGGAGGTCTGGCCGACGGAGGACTACGAGCTCGCCAAGTCGCTTGTGGATACCTCCCTCCCCGAGGACGACCTCTTCGCGGGCATCCGCGAGAATTGACCGCATGACCTTTCCGACCGCCACCCTCGCCGTGACGCAGCTCGTACCGCTCGCCAAGGAGCTGGACGAGAACAAGGTGACGCCCGGCGTCCTCGGCTTCATCGTGTTCGCGCTCCTCGGCGGGGCCGTGTGGCTGCTGATGAAGAGCATGAACAAGCAGTTCAAGAAGATCGACTTCGAGGAGGTCCCCGCGCGGGGCGCCTCCAGCGAGGGTGAGCGGGAGTCGGCGAGCCAGGAGGCTTCGGCCTCCGGGCAGCCGACCGCCCCAAAGCGGGACTGAGACCGCAGCCGCCCGCCCGGGGCGCGCCCGCGGGCCCCGACGGCCCGGTTGGCGGCTCCATGGCGCGATGCCCGTCCATGCGAGGCACACATCAGCAGCCGGATGGGACAGGATGGGGGCATGGCGAACCGACTGGCCCATGAGACCTCCCCCTATCTGCTGCAGCACGCCGACAACCCGGTCGACTGGTGGCCATGGTCCGACGATGCGTTCGCCGAGGCGCGGCGGCGCGATGTGCCGGTGCTGCTGAGCGTCGGCTATTCGAGCTGCCACTGGTGTCATGTGATGGCCGATGAGTCCTTCGAGGACGAGCACACCGCCGAGATCCTCAACGAGCACTTCGTGCCCGTGAAGGTCGACCGCGAGGAGCGCCCGGACATCGACGCCGTCTACATGGAGGCCGTCCAGGCCGCCACCGGCCAGGGCGGCTGGCCCATGACGGTCTTCCTCACGCCGGAAGCCGAGCCGTTCTACTTCGGGACCTACTTCCCGCCCGCGCCCCGCCCCGGCATGCCCTCCTTCCAGCAGGTGCTGGAGGGCGTACGGGCGGCCTGGGCCGACCGGCGCGAGGAGGTCGGCGACGTCGCCGGCCGGATCGTCCGTGAGCTCGCTTCACGCGCGCGTGCCCTCGGCGGCGCGGCCGCACCGCCGCCCACCGAGGAGGACATCCACGCCGCGCTGCTGGGCCTGAGCCGCGAGTACGACGCCACGCACGGCGGCTTCGGCGGCGCACCCAAGTTCCCGCCGTCCATGACACTGGAGTTCCTGCTGCGCCACCATGCCCGCACCGGCTCCGAGGGCGCGCTGCAGATGGTCCAGCACACCTGTGAGGCGATGGCCCGCGGCGGCATCTACGACCAGCTCGGCGGCGGGTTCGCCCGCTACGCCGTCGACCGCACCTGGACGGTGCCGCACTTCGAGAAGATGCTCTACGACAACGCCCAGCTGTGCCGGGTGTACGCGCATCTGTGGCGGGCCACAGGCTCCGACCTCGCCCGCCGGGTGGCGCTGGAGACCGCCGACTTCATGGTGCGCGAACTGCGCACCCGCGAGGGCGGTTTCGCCTCCGCGCTCGACGCCGACAGTGACGACGGCACGGGCAGGCACGTCGAGGGCGCGTACTACGTCTGGACGCCCGAGCAGCTGCGCGAGGTCCTCGGCGACGCGGACGGGCAACTCGCGGCCGGGTACTTCGGGGTGACGCAGGAGGGCACCTTCGAGGAGGGAGCCTCCGTACTCCAGCTGTCGGGAGAGGGGCTCACCGATGCCGCCCGGATCGCCTCGATCCGGCAGCGGCTGCTGGCCGCGCGCGAGCAGCGGCCGCGGCCCGGCCGCGACGACAAGATCGTCGCCGCCTGGAACGGTCTGGTCGTGGCGGCCCTCGCGGAGACCGGTGCGTACTTCGACCGGCCCGACCTGGTCGAAGCAGCCGTCGACGCCGCCGACCTGCTGGTTCGTGTGCACATGGACGAGCACGCCCGGCTCGCCCGCACCTCCCTCGACGGCACCGTCGGGGCCCACTCCGGGGTGCTGGAGGACTATGCCGACGTCGCCGAGGGCTTCCTCACGCTGGCATCGGTCACCGGCGAGGGCGTGTGGGTGGACTTCGCCGGGCTGCTTCTCGACACCGTGCTGCGGCACTTCACCAGCGAGGACGGCTCCCTGTACGACACCCCGGACGACGGCGAGGCCCTGATCCGCAGGCCACAGGACCCGACCGACAACGCCGCCCCGTCCGGCTGGACCGCCGCCGCCGGTGCCCTGCTGTCGTACGCCGGCTACACCGGCAGCGCCCGCCACCGTGAGGCGGCGGAGCGCGCGTTGGGGGTGGTGAAGGCACTCGCCCCGCGTGCCCCCCGCTTCATCGGGTGGGGACTGGCGGTCGCCGAGGCGTTGCTGGACGGGCCGCGCGAGGTGGCGGTCGTCGGCCCGACGGGAGACGAGGCGACCGCGGCGCTGCACCGTACGGCCCTGCTGGGGACGGCGCCGGGCGCGGTGGTGGCGGTCGGCGAGCCGGGGGAGGCTGGTGAGCCCGGCGCCGGGGAGGTGCCGCTGCTGCGCGACCGGCCGCTTCTGGACAGCCGCCCGGCCGCGTACGTCTGCCGCAACTTCGCCTGTGAGGCGCCGACAGTCGAGCCCCAGGTCCTGGCGGCGAAGGTGGGCGTGAAGCTCACGATCTGAGGCTCACAGCATGAGCCCCCGAGCCTGAGCCCCCTGCGCATGAGGAGCACGGGGGGCTCAGTGCCGCGCTTTCACGCCCCCGTATGTGCGGAGGTCATGGTGGTGTCATGCGTGCTGGTAGGCCACCAGCGAGATGCCCACGTAGTGCACCACGAAGGCCGCGAGCGTGAAGGAGTGGAACACCTCGTGGAAGCCGAACCACCGCGGTGAGGGGTTGGGCCGCTTCATGCCGTAGATCACGCCGCCCGCGCTGTAGAGGACACCGCCGACGATCACGCAGACGAGCACCGCGATCCCGCCGTTGCGCAGGAAGTCGGGCAGGAAGAAGACCGCCGCCCAGCCCATCGCGATGTAGCAGGGGGTGTAGAGCCAGCGCGGGGCGCCGACCCAGAACACCCGGAAGGCGATGCCGGCCAGGGCCGCGGCCCAGATCCCCCACAGCAGCAGATCCCTGCGCCCGTCGGGCAGCAGCAGGATCGTCAGCGGTGTGTAGGTGCCCGCGATGATCAGGAAGATGTTGGCGTGGTCCAGGCGCCGCAGGACGCCGGTGACCCGGTCGCTCCAGTTGCCGCGGTGGTAGAGCGCGCTCACCCCGAACAGCAGGCAGGCGGTGAGCGTATAGACCCCGCACGCGATACGGCCACGCGTGCTGTCGGCGAGCGCGGTCAGGAAGACGCCCGAGATGAGGACGGCCGGGAACATGCCGGCGTGCAGCCAGCCACGCAGTCTTGGCTTGACCGGATTTGGGAGGGTTAGTGCGCGAGTGTCGGGGGACTCGGGTGCGGTCGCCGGCTCGGAGGGCGCGGCGTCGGAAGAGGCGTCTGGCGCGGCGGCATTCATAGCGCGACATGCTACCTACGCAACCGTAGGTTACGTGTCAGTACCAAGTGGTGATCCTCACGAGGAGGCCCCCTGGACAGAAGCGCTGAGAGATCGGATGATCAAATGAGTGCGGTCGGCACCGGATGAGCGGTCACGAGAGCGTCCGGGTCGCAGCCCCCACGGGGCAAGCAACAACCTCCATACGCGGACATCCGAGACAGCTGAACGGCTGTAGGGATGTCCGTTTGACCCCTAACCCCTCAACATGCACGCCGGAGCAGTGCGGTCCGGCGGGACGGAGCGATCGTGGCGCGCAGCAATGCGGCTCCCACCAGCAGCACCACCAACCACCAGGAGCTGGTCTCCTGGGTCGACGAGATCGCCGCCCTCACCCAGCCCGACCAGGTTGTGTGGTGTGACGGCTCGGAAGCGGAGTACGAGCGCCTGGCCGAGGAGCTCGTTGCGAAGGGCACCTTCAAGAAGCTCGACCCCATCAAGCGCCCCAACTCGTACTACGCCGCCTCCGACCCGCGCGATGTGGCGCGCGTCGAGGACCGCACCTTCATCTGCTCCGAGAAGGAGGAGGACGCGGGCCCGACGAACCACTGGAAGCACCCCGACGAGATGCGCGAGATCTTCACCGGGGAGAAAGGAATCTTCCGGGGTTCCATGCGCGGCCGCACGATGTACGTCGTGCCGTTCTGCATGGGTCCGCTCGGTTCGCCGCTGTCCGCCATCGGCGTTGAGATCACTGACTCGGCCTACGTCGCGACCGCGATGCGCACCATGACCCGAATGGGTCAGGCCGTCCTCGACGAGCTGGGCGAGGACGGTTTCTTCGTCAAGGCGGTCCACACCGTCGGCGCCCCGCTCGAGCCCGGCCAGGAGGATGTGCCGTGGCCGTGCAACAGCACCAAGTACATCTCCCACTTCCCGGAGACGCGGGAGATCTGGTCGTACGGCTCCGGCTACGGCGGCAACGCGCTGCTCGGTAAGAAGTGCTACGCGCTGCGCATCGCGTCGGTCATGGCCCGCGACGAGGGCTGGCTGGCCGAGCACATGCTCATCCTCAAGCTCACCCCGCCGCAGGGCGAGGCCAAGTACGTGGCCGCCGCCTTCCCGTCCGCGTGCGGCAAGACCAACCTCGCGATGCTCGAGCCGACCATCGCCGGCTGGACCGTCGAGACCATCGGTGACGACATCGCCTGGATGCGGTTCGGCGAGGACGGCCGCCTCTACGCGATCAACCCGGAGGCCGGCTTCTTCGGTGTCGCGCCCGGCACCGGTGAGCACACCAACGCCAACGCCATGAAGACCCTGTGGGGCAACTCGGTCTTCACCAACGTCGCGCTGACCGACGACAACGACGTGTGGTGGGAGGGCATGACGGAGGAGACTCCGGCCCACCTCATCGACTGGCGGGGCAACGACTGGACGCCGGAGTCCGAGACCCCGGCCGCGCACCCGAATGCCCGCTTCACCGTCCCGGCCGCCCAGTGCCCGACCATCGCGCCGGAGTGGGAGGACCCGAAGGGCGTGCCGATCTCGGCGATTCTCTTCGGCGGCCGCCGCGCCAGCGCCGTGCCGCTGGTGACCGAGTCCTTCAACTGGCAGCACGGTGTCTTCCTCGGTGCGAACGTCGCGTCCGAGAAGACCGCCGCCGCCGAGGGAAAGGTCGGCGAGCTGCGCCGGGACCCGTTCGCCATGCTGCCGTTCTGCGGCTACAACATGGGCGACTACATGGGGCACTGGATCAAGATCGGCAAGAACGCCGACCCGGAGAAGCTGCCGAAGATCTACTACGTCAACTGGTTCCGCAAGGACGCCGACGGGCGCTTCGTGTGGCCGGGCTTCGGCGAGAACAGCCGCGTGCTGAAGTGGATCGTCGAGCGGCTGGAGGGCAAGGCGGACGGCGTCGAGACGCCGATCGGCATCCTGCCGACGAAGGAGGCGCTCGACACGGACGGGCTCGACATGGACGAGGCCGGCCTCGACCTGCTGCTCACGGTCGATGCGGATGTGTGGCGGCAGGAGGCGGCGCTGGTGCCGGAGCACCTGAACACCTTCGGTGAGCACACGCCGAAGGAGCTGTGGGACGAGTACCGCGCGCTGGTCCAGCGTCTCGGCTAGTCCCTCGCCGGGCAGGCCGCTCCGCGCGGCCGGTTTTCCCGCCCACCCGCCCCGGAAGGGGCGGGTGGACGCGTTCGTGGCCGGACAGACGGCAGCCCGGACGGCAGGCCTGCCGTCCGGGCTGCCGCCGAGTGACGCTGGCTCCAGGGTGTGCTGCACCGCCGCCGCGGCCCACTGACGGCCCCAGCCGCAATGACGGCGCGCCTGGGGGCTGGGCGGGGGTCGGGGGCGGAGCCGGGGCCTCCGGGGTGGGGGTCCCGGACTGCGCACGCGACGGGCCTGGCGGCCCGCGCATCCGCTCTGACGTCCGGGACCCCCACCCCTACGCCCCACGTCTCTTCAGGTCCGGCTGCCATCCCACCGAGGGGCGTCGGCGCGCCCCGGCGGTAAGCCGCCACATCCCCGGCCGCCATGCGGCGAGGGGCTGCGGCTGGAGCCGGCGGGCCGTGGTGGCGGACCTGTTCAGTGGGCTGCGGCGGCCGGGGGTGCCGGGCTCGAACACCGACCGCTCCTCGGCGAAGTTCGCCCGGTGGACGAGGTCGAGCAGTTCATCCTGCAGGCCCCGTTAGTGCGCTGCGGCGGCAGGCGATGGTTGGGGGAGGGCCGCGGCGTGGGCGTCCATGCGTTGGGCCGCGAGGATCGCGGACGCCGTGTCGGCGCGCGACGCGGCGACCACCAGCGCCCGCCCGGCCAGCGCATGCGCCCGCCGGTGCAGCGCCGAGGCGCGCGCCTCAGCGCGGCTCGCGCCCGAGCCCTCCGTGACCAGGGCCGTACCCACGGCAGCCCGCACGGGCCGCGCCCCCCGCCGCAGCCGCGCCACCTGCCCCGATATCCGTTCGGCGGCCTGATCCAGATCCGGATCGGAGGACAGGGCGCGCAGCTCATCGGTCACGGCCAGCAGTGCCGCCAGATGCCCGGCGAGCTGGATGTCCAGCTCCTCCTCCCGTGAGCGGTGCGGGAACTCGGGCTCGGCCTCGGCCATGCGGTGGACCGACTTGGCGCGGATCGGTTCATACATGGGATGGCCTCCAAAACTTCAGGAGACCATCCTAACTTAGATTCTGTCTAAAGTTGAGGCGCATGTGCTCGGTATCGGACGCCTCTTCGACGCCCGCCGCCCCGATCACAGGGGATTACGGCTGGCTGTAGCCGTCCAGGAAGCGGCCGATCCGGGCCACCGCGTCCGCCAGGTCCTCCTTGTACGGGAGCGTGACCAGCCGGAAGTGATCCGGCTCGGGCCAGTTGAAGCCCGTCCCCTGCACGACGAGCATCTTCTCGGCCCGCAGCAGGTCGAGGACCATCTGCGCATCGTCCTTGATCTTGTGGACCTTGGGGTCCAGCCGCGGGAAGGCGTACAGGGCGCCCTTGGGCTTGACACACGTCACGCCCGGGATCTGCGTCAGCAGCTCGTACGCCGTGTCCCGCTGCTCCAGCAGGCGCCCGCCCGGCAGCACCAGATCGTTGATCGACTGCCGCCCGCCCAGGGCGACCGCCACCGCATGCTGTGCGGGCACATTCGCGCACAGCCGCATATTGGCGAGGATCGTCAGCCCCTCCAGGTAGCTGGAGGCATGGTCCTTCGGTCCGCACACCGCGAGCCAGCCGCTGCGGTAGCCCGCCACCCGGTACGCCTTGGACAGGCCGTTGAAGGTCAGCGTCAGCAGGTCCGGCGCGATGGCGGTGGTGGGGGTGTGGGTGGCACCGTCGTAGAGGATCTTGTCGTAGATCTCGTCCGAGCAGACGACCAGGCCGTGCCGGCGGGCGATGTCGGTGATGCCGCGCAGCAGCTCGTCGTCGTACACCGCGCCCGTCGGGTTGTTCGGGTTGATGACGACGATCGCCTTGGTGCGGTCGGTGACCTTGCGCTCGATGTCGGTGAGGTCCGGGAACCAGTCGGCCTGCTCGTCGCAGCGGTAGTGCACGGCCGTGCCGCCGGCGAGCGAGACGGCCGCCGTCCACAGCGGGTAGTCCGGCGCAGGGACCAGTACCTCGTCGCCGTCGTCGAGCAGCGCCTGCATCGCCATCTGGATCAGCTCGGAAACGCCGTTGCCGAGATAGATGTCCTCGACGTCCAGCTCGATGCCCTTGGTCTGGTAGTGCTGCATCACCGCGCGGCGGGCCGGGAGGATGCCCTTGGAGTCGCCGTAGCCGTGCGCGCTGCCGAGCGTGCGCAGCATGTCCTCGAGGATCTCGGGCGGGCACTCGAACCCGAACGGCGCCGGGTTCCCGGTGTTGAGCTTGAGGATGCGGTGACCTGCAGCCTCCAGCGCCATCGCCTCCTCGAGCACCGGACCGCGGATGTCGTAGCAGACGTTGGCGAGCTTCGTGGACTGGATCACCTGCATGTCGGACACCTTACGGGCGCGTATCGGGTGGCGCTCGGTGTTTTTCACCACGTCCGAGGGGCGGGGTCGCTTGCGGACGGACCGGCCGGCCGGACAACCGGCTGTACGAAAGGGGTCTTCGGGGCCTTTCGGGGACGGTCATGTCGTCCATTCGCCGCTGGCTAGAATCGCGCGTCATGGGTGAACGAGGGCGGCAGGTATTCGTTGATACGTCCGGGCGTCGGAAGCGCGTCGCGCGTTATGCGGCCACCGGGGCAGGGGCGGCGCTCACCTGCTTCCTCCTGGCGCTCACCGCGGGCCTGTTCGACCCCGGGCCGGGCGGCGGCTCCCTGCCCTGGATCAAGCAGCAGGCGACCGGGGCTCCGGCGGAGGCCAACGCATCGCCGTCCGCCCCTTCCACGCACCGCCCGCGCCCCTCCGCCACGCCCAGCGCACATGCCACGAGCGCCAGTCCGAGCACCACCGCGACAGCTACGCCGAAGGACACCGCCACGGCCGGTGACTCGCCGGAGAGCTCGCCCGCCCCCTCCACCAGCACAACCGCCGGACCCACATCCCCCGCCCGTGGGAACGGCATCGGCAACGGCAACGGCACTCCCTCCCCGGCCGTCGGCAGAGGTAAGGGCAAGTGAGCAGACATGCGTTCCGCCGCGACCCCCGAGCCCACTGGCTCCTGCTGATCCTCGCCCTCACCGTCGCCGCCGTCGCTCTGCTCTTCGACGGCTACACGCGGCACGAGATAGCCCCCGCGGCGACGGGGCCCTCCGGGAACTGCGCCAAGGCCCCCGGCAGTATCACTACCTCGGGCCCGGTCATCAGGGCCGTCGGCGGCCGCACACAGAGCGCTTCGATGCCCGACCGGACCGTCGCCCTCACCTTTGACGGGGGCCCCGACCCGGCCTGGACGCCGCGCCTGCTCGATCTGCTGAAGGCGCACGGCGCCCACGCGACCTTTTTCGTCAGCGGTGCCGACGCGGCGCGGCACCCAGACCTGATGGAGCGCATCCGAGCCGAAGGCCACGAGATCGGCTCGCACACCTACACCGACGCCGCGCTCGGCTCAGTGAGCACGATACGCGCAGGATTCGAGCTGTCCCTCACCCAGAACGCCCTCGCCGGAACGGCGGGCGTCAACACCCGGCTGCTGCGCCTGCCGCACACCTCCACCACCGCCACCCTGTGTGCGGCCGACTGGGAGGCCGGCCGACGCGCCGCCGAGGACGGCTATCTGCTGGTCGCCGCGGACTCCCCGGACCGGCGGCCGGCCGATGGCGCCGTCCTGCAGTTCACCCGGTCGCCCGCGGCGTACGACCAGGTTGCCAGGATCCTGTCGAAGGGCGGCCGACCCGCCCATGCCCATGGCCGCGCGCTGAAGTTCACCACCGTCACCGAAGGACTCGGACTGCCCCGCGCCGCGACCGAGGTCTCCATGACCGACCGCTGGGCGGGCACCGCCCTGGTCTGGGCCCAGGCCGGATCGCACGCGTTCGCGACGAGCATGACCGTGCTGCTCGTCGTCGCCGGTGTGATCACCGTGCTGCGGCTCGTTCTCCTGCTGACCGTCGCGCGCGTGCACGTCCGCCGCACCCGGCACAGCAGGCGGCGTGGCGGACGGCGCCTCCCGCCGCTCACCGACCCGGTCTCGGTCATCGTCCCCGCGTACAACGAGGAGGCGGGCATCGAGGCGACCGTGCGCTCGGTCCTCGCCTCTACGCACGAGTTCGTCCAGGTCATCGTGGTCGACGACGGCTCGAGTGACCGTACGGCCGAGATCGCCCGGTCCATCGACGACCGCCGGGTCATGGTCATCCGGCAGCCCAACGGCGGCAAGGCGGCCGCCCTCAACACCGGGCTGAGCTGGGCGCACTTCAACATCGTGGTGATGATGGACGGCGACACCGTCTTCGACCCGGACGCCATCCGCAACCTCATCCAGCCGCTCGCCGACCCCGCGGTCGGGGCGGTCAGCGGCAACACCAAGGTCGGCAACCGCCATGGCATTCTGGGCCGTTGGCAGCATCTCGAGTACGTCATCGGCTTCAACCTCGACCGCCGCATGTTCGACGTCCTCGAGTGCATGCCCACGGTGCCCGGCGCGATCGGCGCGTTCCGGCGCGATGCGCTCATGGGCGTCGGCGGCGTGAGCGAGGACACCCTCGCCGAGGACACCGATCTCACCATGGCGCTGTGCCGGGCCGGCTGGCGGGTCGTCTACGAGGAGTCCGCGGTCGCCTGGACCGAGGCGCCCTCCTCGCTCAAGCAGCTGTGGAAGCAGCGCTACCGCTGGTGCTACGGGACCCTGCAGGCCATGTGGAAGCACCGTCGTGCCGTCTTCGAGCGCGGGGCGGCGGGCAAACTGGGCCGCCGTGGACTCACGTACCTGGCGCTGTTCCAGACCGCTCTGCCGTTGCTCGCCCCGCTCGTCGACATCTTCGCGCTCTACGGGCTGCTCTTTCAGGGCGCGGCCCAGGCGGGCGCCGTCTGGCTCGGCTTCACGGCAGTGCAGCTGTTCTGCGCGGTGTACGCGCTGCGGCTGGACCGGGAGCGGTTCGAGCCGCTGTGGACCATGCCGCTGCAGATTTTCGTCTACCGGCAGCTGATGTACCTGGTCGTGGTGCAGTCCGTGGTGACCGCCCTGCTCGGCAGCCGGCTGCGCTGGCACCGAATGCAGCGCAGCGGCTCCGCCGCCGACCAGCTGCAGCGCGAGCCGGTCGCCCCCTGAAGCTCCGGCTGACCCCTGGCCCGCTGACCGGCGGCGATGCTCTGACCTGCGCAGCGATCTCCCGTAATCGCACATCTGAGCCCGCGTTAACCCGGGCTGGCCCGCCCGGGTGTTCCCGCGGGAACGCCATGGGGAACCCCGTCTGACGGGGTGACAGCCTGCCCTATTCGGAACATGACCGACTCCCACACGCCGCGCCACGGGTCGGGTAGGAGGCCGCGTTCGGCCAGGGATTGTACGAGCGCGGCGTGCCCAGGGTGCACTTGTACGGTGCTGGCCACGGGTCAGCTCCCGCCGCCCTGGCCGCCGCCGCCACCGCCGCCGCTGCCATCGGGGGACGGCGGGGCCGGTGGGGTCCAGGGCTTGATCGGGGCGGGCTTGCCTTTGTGCTTGCCGTCGGCCGCTTGGTGGATGGGGCTGCGGTCGGGCGGTGGAATGGTCATGATGCTCCTCTCGTAGACGGTGGTGCGCCGGTGCCCGCCCCGGTCGGCCGACAGGCTTGGGGAACCACGCCGACGGGACGGGTGGGCCGGGGCGGGGGCTTGGTGGGGGCCGCCAGCAGGGGGCATGGCGCGCGTCGCTGCCGACGGCCCCGGTCTCATACGGTCGGGCAGCTGCCGTTCACCGGGCGGCCCGGTAGTAGTCCAGGAGGAACCGGCAGCTGCGGCCGAGCTCGTGCACGTGGGCACTGGCCGACGCCAGCCCTTCGCCCATGCCCTCGTCGACCAGGCGGTGGACACTGTCCAGGGTGGCCTGGCGCTGTTCCCACGCTGCGCTTCCCCGGTCCATGCCATTGGTGTGTTCCTGCACCTCGGGCAGCAACAGCTGGATGTGGCCGCGGAGCAACTGCTCCAGATCCGCCAGCTCCTCATACGGCGGCAGGGCGCGCCGTTCAGCCGTCGCCTGGTCGATCGTCAGTGCGATGCGGTTGGCATCAATGTCCGCATTCCTGGGTTGCTCAGTGGTCGTCACGCTTGGCTCCCCTGTAATGGGTTGAATTCGCAGCGTTACTCGTACGGCGAGTACAACGCGCCCTAGGGTGGGAGAACTACGTCCGGTAGACCCTCGGGTGGTTTACCGGGTTTACCGCCCTGCTTGGGAAGGGTGAGACAGCTCGTGACAGAGCCACGCGCGCGCAACGACACACTCAGCGATGCCATCAACGAGGCCGGTCTGACGTACGAACAGCTGGCGCGTGCCGTCCGTATGGTGGCTGCCGAGTGCGGCGATTCCCTGCTGCGTACGAACAAGTCTGCAGTGGCCCACTGGGTCACCCGCCGCAAGCAACCGGAGACGGCGACCGCGGGTTACATTGCGGAGGCCCTGTCCCGCAGGATCGGCCGGACGGTTCGCGCGTCCGAGCTGGGGCTTGTGCCCGCAGACGCGGACAGGCCCGAGGCATATCTTGGGTTACGCCTCGGGCCCGATCCAGTGGACATGCTAGTGCGACTCGGGGAGGCAGACATCCACCGCCGCAAACTCCTCACCTCGGCCGCCTACTCGGTCGCCGCGGCCGCGCTGCCGCTCGGCATTCAGCAGGCCAGCGAGTACCAGCAGCGCGCCCGCACGGGGCACCGTGCCGGCCGTGCGGAGATTGAGGCCGTGCGCGACATGGTGAGGATGTACACGGCCATCGATGAACGCCACGGCGGGCAGCACGGAAGGTCGGCCGTCGTGCAGTACCTGCGCGAGGACATCGCCAGGCTCTGCCGCGCGACGTTCGCCACCGAGCAGGACCGGACGGAGATGATGTCGGCCGCGGCCTGCGTCGCATACCTGTGCGGCTGGAAAGCGTACGACGCTGGGGAGCACGGCCTGGCGCAGCGCTACTACCTGCAGGCCTACAGCCTGACTCGCGAGGCAGGCGACGACGTGCACAGTGCGTTCATTCTGAGGATCATGGCGCACAACGGCATGGACATTGCCAGGCCTGAGCACACCCTCGACCTGGCCGAGGCCGCACTCGCACGCGTCCAGGGAAAGGCCGATCCCACGACGCAGGCAGTGTTCGCTGTCACCCGCGCCCGGGCCTTGGCCAACGCCGGCCGCGGGCGGGAAGCGGTAGCGCAGACCCGGGTCGCACAGGACCTGGCGCTGCGCGGCGACGAACAGGCGATGCCTTTCTGGGCCGCACTGTGGGGCTCGGCCGGCGCCTGCGTCAGCTCGCACACCGCGAAGACCTTCCACGCGCTCAGCGATCACCCGAACGCTGAGCGGCACTACGCGGCCGCAGCGAAGGGCCGGCCGGGCGCCGAGTACCAGCGCATCACCGCCCTGACCATTGCTGCACAGGGGCGGGAGCAGGCGGCCCAGGGCCATCTCGAGCAGGCCTGCCACACCTGGGGCCGGTCGCTCGACCTCCTCGAGGGCGTACGGTCCGCACGCGCCGCCGATGCGGTGTCCGGGATGCGACGCTCTCTACGGTCGTACTCCCGCCGCGGCATACGGCTGGCCACCGACGTCGACGAACGAGCGCGATCCTGGGAACTCACGCACGCCTGAACACACAGCACCGCCCCCTGCCCGGCCCATAAGCCAGACTGGGGGCGTTGTTCAGTGCGGCGGGGCAAAACGACGGACGGCGGGTGACCTGGCAGGACCTCAGTGGTGCCGCCTCGGCTGCCGACTCCTTCCCGGACGCCCCGGCCAACGCCCTGCTGGTCAGTGGCGACGGCACGCTGGTGGTCGCCACCGACCTGGGTGTGTTCACCAGTGACCGCGCGGTGCGTACGGGCACTGGCAGCGGCTCGGCACCAGCCTGCCGACCCGCGCCCGCCGTCTATCTGACGCCGAGCCCTGACGGCCGCGAGGTGTACGTCGCCACGCACGGACGGGGCTCTGGAAGACGGCCATGCCGTAGCAGGACCGGGCCGTAGGAGTACCGCCGTCCGCCCTGGTGGCCACCGCCAGGGCGGACGGCTTAATAGGGCACGCGTTCGGTTCTGTGGTTACCCTGAAACGGTGTCCGCGTACCTCCAGGGCTCGCTCTTCGACCAGGGCGACGACGTCCGCCTCGGTCCGCTGGACGGCATACGCAGGACCGTGCTCGGGAACGGGGCCTGGATCGACCTGCTGCCCGGCTGGCTGAGCGGCGCCGACGCGCTGTTCACGCAGCTCGCCACCAAGGTGCCCTGGCGGGCCGAGCGGCGGCAGATGTACGACAACGTGGTCGACGTACCCCGGCTGCTCGCCTTCTACGGCGCCGAGGACCGGCTGCCGCACCCCGTCCTGGACGAGGCGCGGGAAGTGCTGTCTGCCTACTACGCCGCCGAGCTCGGTGAACCGTTCACCACGGCCGGGCTCTGCTACTACCGTGACGGCCGCGACAGCGTCGCCTGGCACGGCGACCGGATCGGCCGGGGCGCCCGGCAGGACACCATGGTCGCCATCCTGTCCGTGGGCGCGCCGCGCGACCTGCTGCTGCGTCCGCGCCGCGGTGGGGGCACCCAGGTGCGCCGGCCGCTCGGACACGGCGATCTGATCGTGATGGGCGGCTCCTGCCAGCGGACCTGGGAGCATGCGATCCCCAAGAGCACACGGGCGACCGGACCGCGCATCAGCATCCAGTTCCGCCCGCACGGCGTGGGCTGAACGCCGGGTCTCACCGGAGGCCGGAGCGCCGGATCGCCCGTCCCGCGAGATGTCGGTCCGGCGGCCGTCCTCGATGACGAAGTGGCCGTCGATGAGTACGTCGTCGATGAGTACGTACGGAATACCCGTCGGCAGCGTCCGCGTGTCCGGGCGCACGGAGCCCCCGGCCCCGGGGTGTGGGAGCGAGCCCCCACAAAAGGGCGGGCGGGTCGGCTAGAAGAACGTGCGGATGAAGTCCGTCACCGTGCCGTCCGCCTCGACCAGAGGGATCAGCTGCCACTTGTCGAAGGACGTGCACGGATGGGACAGGCCCATCCCCACCCAGTCGCCGGCCTCCAGATCAACCCCATCCGCCACCTTCACCCACGCGTGCTGGTCGGACAGCCCCGTCACCGCGAGCCCGGCCGCGGGCCGTACCGAACCGTCGCGCGCGGACCGTACGACCTGTGGCTCCGGCAGGTCCAGGTCGTACGCCGCATCCCGTTTGCCCGCGTTCAGAAAAGCCTGGCCCGGCTCCGGCCGCGACACGACCTGTGCCCACAGCCGGAAGGCCGGCTCCAACGCCCCCTCCTGTGGCACCCGGTTGAACGGCGTCAGACGCCGGTAGTGGCCGTCGTCGTGCGACACGTACGCTCCGGAGCGCAGCAGCTTGAGCACCGGACGGGACAGCTCCGGCACGTCCGCGAAGACCTCCGCGACCGCGTCGAACCACGCGCTTCCGCCCGCGCTGAGCACGATCTCATCCGTCCCTTGGAACCGTCCCGCCTGGTCGAACTCGGCGACCACCGTGAGGAGTCGGCGCAGCCAGGCCGTCACAGGCTCCCTGCCGGCCTGCGGCACGTCGCCCTCGTACCCCGCCACGCCGACCAGCCGCAGCGTCCCCGTACCCGCCACCGCGTCGGCGACCGCCGCGCACTCGCCTTCCGTACGCGCCCCCGTACGAGCCCCCGCGCCCGCGCCCAGCTCGACCACCACGTCGACCGGACGGCGCGCTCCGCAGGCGGCGAGTGCCTGGTGCATCAGCTCCACGCCGCGCACCGAGTCGACATAGCAGACGAAGCGGAAGTCAGGATCCGCGTCCAGCTGTCCGGCGAGCCAGCGCAGCGCCACCGCGTCGACGAGTTCGTTGGCGAGGAAGATCCGCTGGATGCCGAAGGCGCGGTAGACGCGGACCTGGTGTGGCACCGCTGCGGTGATCCCCCATGCGCCGTGTGCGAGTTGACGCTCGAACAACTGCGGGGCCATGCAGGTCTTGCCGTGCGGGGCGAAGGCCAGCCCGTGCCGGGTGGCGTAGTGCTCCATGAGCCCGAGGTTGTGCTCCACCGCCTCGGCGGACAGGACCAACACGGGCGTGATGAAGCCGCCGTTGAACAGGGAGCGGCGCTCCGCGGCGAGCGCGCCGACCGTGCTGCCGTCGGCGTCCGGTGGCAGGGCCTTGAAGCGGTGGTCGACCACCTCGTCAGCCAGGCGGGTGACGGCATTGCCGACGGCCATAAAGCCTCCCGTAAAAGTCGTTGCAACATATGCAACTTTCATTGCGTATGGCGTCGGTGGTGTCTAACATCCTGCCGACCGCCGGGTCAACGGTGGCCAGCACCCCTCCCGCGCCCACCATCTGCCCGCCCACCGAGCGAGCGCAAGGAGCGAGAAGCCGCCGTGGCCGCACTTCCTCCCGTCGACGTCGTCTGCCTGGGTGAGTCCATGGTCACCTTCGTGCCCTCGCGCCCGGGCCGCCTCGCCGGCGTGCCCGCCTTCGAGCGCGGGATCGGCGGAGCGGAGTCGAACGTCGCCTGCGCTCTGGCCGGTGCCGGGCACAGCGCACGGTGGCTGAGCCGCGTCGGCGCCGACGGCTTCGGCGAGCACCTCCTGGAGGCGATCGCCGCTACCGGAGTGGACACCTCCGCCGTCCAGCGCGACCCGGCCCGCCCCACCGGCATCTACTTCCGTACGGCGGGCGAGCGCGGCCAGGACCTCGAGGTCGTCTACTACCGCACCGGCTCGGCCGCCGCCGCCATGTCCCGCGCACTCATGCCGCGCGAACAAGCCTGGTCCGGCCGGATCCTCCACCTCAGCGGGATCACCGCCGCGCTCTCCCCCGACTGCCTCGCCCTGATGCGCGACCTCACCGAGCGCCGCCCCGGCCGCCCGCTGGTCTCCTTCGACGTCAACCACCGCGCCGGCCTGTGGCTGGGCGCGCCCGAAGGCCCGGAGGTCCTGGTCGAACTCGCGCGCGGCTGCGACCTCGTCTTCGTCGGGGAGGACGAGGCCGCGGCCGCCTGGGGACTGCGCGGCCCCGGTGCCGTACGGGCCGCGCTCCCCGACGTCGACACCCTGGTCGTCAAGCACGGCGGCCGAGGCGCCACCGTCTACGCCCGCCGCCCGGACGGCACCGACGAGACCGTCTTCTGCCCCGCGCTGAAGGTCGACGTCGTTGCCTCCGTCGGCGCCGGCGACGCCTTCGCCGCCGGGTTCCTCTCCGCCACCCTGCGCGGCCTCCCCGCCGTGCAGCGCCTGCGCCACGGGCACCTGATGGCCGCCGCCTCCCTCACCGTCCCCGGCGACCTCGGCATCCCGCCCGCCCGCAGCCACGCCGACCGCCTCGCCGGGCTCGACGACACGGCCTGGGGCACACTGCGTCTCGGCCCCGGCTGGACGGGCGGCAGGGCTGGAACGCCACAGGCAGAGGCAGGTACCCCATGAGTCAGACCGTCGATCGCGCGCTCACCATCCTGCCGCTGCTGGCAGAGGGCCCCGCCAACCTGGAACAGGTGGCCCAGCGGCTCGGCGTCCACAAGTCGACCGCCCTGCGCCTGCTGCGCACCCTGCACGAGCACGGGATGGTCTACCGCCAGCAGGACCAGCGCTACCGCCTCGGCGCCCGCCTCTTCGCCCTCGCCCAGCAGGCCATGGAGAACCTCGACGTACGCGAGATCGCGCACCCCCATCTCGTCGAACTCAACGAGAAATGCGGGCACACCGTCCACCTCGCGGTGTACGAGGAGAACGAAGTCCTCTACATCGACAAGGTCGACAGCCGCTACCCGGTCCGGATGTACTCGCGGATCGGCAAGCCGGTCGCGATGACGGTCGCCGCCGTCGCCAAGCTGCTGCTCGCCGATCTGCCCGAGCCCGAGCGGCGCGCCGTCGCCGAAAAGCTCGACTACCCCATGTACACGCCCCGTTCGACCCCCAACGCGGCGGCCTTCCTCGCCGAGCTGGCGAAGGTACGCGAACAGGGCTACGCCACCGACCTCGGCGGTCACGAGGAGTCCATCAACTGCGTCGGGGCGCCCATCCGGGGGGCGGACGGGCGGGTCGTCGCCGCGTGCTCGGTTTCTGCCCCGAATGTCGTCGTCAGCGCCGACGAACTCCTTAAACTGCTTCCGATGGTGCGCCGTACGGCCGACGCCATCAGCCGGGAGTACTCAGGAAAGCCGGCAACGCCGGTGACAACCCACTGAAGGAAGCAGCTTCATGAGCGACAAGCTCCAGAAGACCGCGATCACTCCCCCCACCCACACCGCCCCGCCCGCCAAGTTCTCCCACGGCGTGAAGAAGGGCAACATCCTCCAGGTCTCCGGCCAGGTGGGCTTCCTCGCCGCGGCCCCGGGCGTCACCCCCGCTCTCGCCGGCCCCACACTGCGCGAGCAGACCCTGCAGACCCTCACCAACGTCAAGGCGGTCCTCGAAGCGGGCGATGCGAGCTGGGAGGACGTCGTCATGGTGCGCGTCTACCTCACCGACACCGATCACTTCGCCGAGCTCAACCAGATCTACGACGAGTACTTCGCCGATCTGAAGGAGCCCCCGGCGGCCCGGACCACCGTGTACGTCGGCCTGCCCGGCGACCTGCTCATCGAGATCGACGCACTCGCCGTCCTCGGCTGACGCAGAGCCACATCGTCACTGACTGATCTCCGTCGCGCTGCGCGTCACCCAGCCGTACGACCGCGCCCGTGCCGGGCATCCGCCCGGCACGGGCGCGGTGGGCCAGGCGCGTGGCGACTCAGGCCGTCACCAGTATGTTCTCGTCGGCGGCGGCCGCGGTGCGGTCGGGGGAGTCCGCACAGGGCGGGGCATTGCGTCGGCCTGGGCCGCGAGTGGTGAACAGGGCGGCGAGGGCGGTGGCCCGTCTGCCGGGGGATGCGCAGTCGCATGGGGTCTCCTGCATGTGGGGGGTGGGTCCACGCCAGTGGCGAGAGCTGGCATGTAACAGTCAATTACCCATACTGGCTGGTTCTCGCCGACTTATGGGCGACAATCCTGAGTTTTTGATTGCCTGTCAGGCTTTGCAGCCCAAGAATGCACATGACAAGACCCCAAAACCGAAGGAACTTCGGTACGGAGAGGACCCCCCACCATGAAACGACCTCTCGTCGGCGCCCTCGCGACCCTGCTCCTCACCGGAGCGGCACTCGCGGGTACGGGCGCCGCACCCGCGTCAGCCACAAGCCGGGACGCCGCCCCTGCCCCGAAGGCCGACGCAGCCCCCGCCCCGAAGGCCAAGGCCGTCGACTTCGCGGGCACCGTCGCACTGAGCAACTGTTCCGGCTCGGTGGTGCGCACCCCCGACTCCCAGCCCGGAGACCACGCGCTCGTGCTGTCCAACGGCCACTGCCTCGAGAGCGGTATGCCGGGCGCGGGCCAGGTCATCGTCGACAAGCCGTCCAGCCGCAGTTTCAGCCTGCTGGGCTCCACCGGACGGAAAGTCGGCACCCTGCGCGCGACCAAGGTCGCGTACGCGACGATGACCGACACCGACATCTCGCTGTACGAACTGGGCAGCACCTACGCCCAGATCGAGCAGAACTACCACATCAAGGCCCTGGAGCTGTCGGCTACGCACCCGGTGCAGGGGTCCGCCATCAATGTGGTCTCCGGCTACTGGAAGCGGATCTACTCCTGCAACATCGACGGCTTCGTCTACCGCCTGCGGGAGGCCGACTGGACCTGGAAGGACTCGGTCCGCTACACCCCCGCCTGCGACACCATCGGCGGTACGTCCGGCTCGCCCGTCCTGGACCCCGCCACCGGAAAGGTCGTGGCCGTCAACAACACCGGCAACGAGGACGGCGAGCGCTGCACCCTCAACAACCCGTGCGAGGTCGACGAAAGCGGCACGGTCACGGTCCGTCAGGGCACCAACTACGCCCAGGAGACGTACATCATCGCCCCGTGCGTCGGCACCGGCAACAAGATCGATCTGAGCCGCCCCGGCTGCGTACTTCCCAAGCCGTCAGGGGCCTCGGCCTGATGTCTCTCATGGTCTGAGATGGTGCCCTGCCCGTGGCCGCTCACCGTCACGGGCAGGGCACCGCCGTCAGCGCGCGGTACGCAGGCGGCGCAGCCCGTACACCGCGACGCCCACCGCGAGCACCGCCGCGCCCGCGATGACCGACGAGAGCGGCAGCGTAAAGGCGAGCAGCAGGCAGCCGCACAGCCCGAGGGCCGGTACCAGGCGCGGCGGCCGTCCTTCCTCGGGGCCGAGCGTCCAGGCCGAGGCGTTGGCGATCGCGTAGTAGACGAGCACCCCGAAGGAGGAGAAGCCGATCGCGCCGCGGAGGTCGGCCGTGGCGGCGAGCGCCGCGACCACGGCACCGACGAGCAGTTCGGCCCGGTGCGGGACGCCGGACCGCGGGTGGACGGCGGCGAGCGCGGGCGGCAGATGCCGGTCGCGAGCCATGGCCAGGGTGGTACGCGAGACGCCGAGGATCAGCGCGAGCAGCGAGCCGAGGGCGGCGATTGCGGCCCCGGCGCGCACCGCCGGCGCCAGTGCGGGCACACCCGCGGCCCGTACGGCATCCGCCAGCGGGGCGGTCGCCTCCGCCAGCCGGTCCGGGCCCAGGACCTCGAGCACCGCGTAGGCCACGGCGGCGTACACCACCAGGGTGATGCCGAGGGCGATCGGGATCGCGCGCGGAATGGTGCGGGCCGGGTCGCGGACCTCCTCGCCGAGCGTGGCGATACGCGCGTATCCGGCGAAGGCGAAGAACAGCAGCCCCGCGGCCTGCAGCAGCCCACCCTTCATGGTGTGCGGGCCCATGTACAGCGCGTCCGACGGCGCCGGCTCGGCGCTCAGGCACGCGACGACCACGGCCGTCAGGACCGCGAGCACCACGGCGACGATCGCCCGGGTCAGCCAGGCCGCCTTCTGCACCCCGGCGTAGTTCACGGCGGTCAGCGCCACCACGGCGGCGACCGCCACCGCATGCGCCTGCGCGGGCCACACGTACGCGCCCACGGTCAGCGCCATCGCCGCGCAGGAGGCGGTCTTCCCGACCACGAAGCCCCATCCGGCGAGGTATCCCCAGAACGGCCCGAGCCGTTCCCGTCCGTAGACGTAGGTGCCCCCGGACGCCGGATAGCGGGCCGCGAGCCGGGCGGAGGAGGTGGCGTTGCAGTACGCGACCACGGCGGCGACCGCGAGCGCGGGCAGCAGCGCGGACCCGGCGGCGCCCGCCGCGGGCGCGAGCGCGGCGAAGATGCCGGCTCCGATCATCGCTCCGAGGCCGATGACGACGGCATCGGCCAGGCCGAGCCGGCGCCGGAGTTCTGGGGTGTCCTGGGCAGCGTTGGTCACGGCGAAACGTTACCGGGGCCCGGGCATGCGGCCGAGGGTGCGTCCGGATGAGGCCGCCGCCGGACGGAGCGGCGGCCCCGGCTCGGGGGTGGACCCGCCGGTTACGGCAGTCCGGTGGACGTGCGAGCCGCGCCTGAGTGGCCAACCGTTGGCTCGCGTCCCGGCCAGGGGTAGGCCCTGCTCGGCTGAAGGAGCCGCGCCGGCGCCCTGGGACGGGTTCGCACATCCTCTGGTGAAAGCCTCAGCGGCATGAACCTTGGCTGTATGCGAGACGCCCTGGCGGTGTATCAGATCGGCCAATACCGGCGAACTGTTCTCTCCCGCCCAGGCCGTCGATAAAGTGCTGGTGCAGGAGCAGCAGTGCAGTGTCGGTCTGCGGACGCCGGCGCGCCGGCGCCCGGGGTGAACGGGGAGCCTGATGTGGCAACGGCGATAGCAGTCACCGGGTCGGACTTGGTCCTTCCCCCCGTCGACCGGCAGACGCCGCCGCCCGCCGTGCTGCGCTCGCCCCAGGAGCTGCCCCTGGAGGGCGCCCTGGCGGAGATGGACGCCCTGCTCGCGCGGCACGGCCATGTGATCGTGCTCTATGCGTCATCCGGGCCGGCGGAGGTGCACCGGCGGCTGCACACCGTACGCGCGGTGCTGGAGAGCGACCGGATCGCGCTGCTCAGCCTGGATCTGCCGCCGCTCGCCGTGGCCGTACTGGCCCTCCAGTTGCGCCAGCTCTCCGTCTGCGACTTCAGCCCGGGCGTCCTCGCCTCGGCCGCCCGGCTGCTCACGCACTACGTCTACGCGGGCGCGGTTGTGCACTCCGTCGCCAAGCTCGACCGGGTGCCGGTGAGCCTGAGCTCACACGCCAAGTCCTGGCTGCCCGGCTCCCAGTTCGGCGCCCTGGTCCATCCCCAACCGCAGCTGGTCCGGATCGGCAGCGGTGAGACCCTCGAAGGGCCCGGGTTCGGCACCCGGCTGGTGTACGCGCGCGGGCGGTGCGAGGCCGACTGGGTCACCAGAACACTTGCCCCGGGCTGGCGGGTGCAGGGCGTCCAGGAGGCCGTACTGCCCGCGGGATCCGCGCGCTGGTGGGGGACCGGCAAGCTGGTCGAATTCGCGGCCGCCATTCCGGATGTCGCGCTGCTCTACCAACTCGTCGCCTCCGTGCGCCGGGAGGAGTGCCACTGGTGTGGACTCGAACTCATCGGCGACCTGTGTGCGTTCTGCTCGGCGCAGGTGTCCACCGCGTCCGGGCGCAGCGCTCCCGCACGCCGTGCCGTCACCCGTGGAGTGCGCGCGCTGCCCGCTGGGCAGGGGGCTCACCAAGTGCGCTGAGGCCCCGTGAGCTACGCCCCAGCGCCCGGCTCCACTGTCCGTCGTCCGTCGACGCCGTCCACGAGCGTCCAAGCCTCAAGGTTGTCCGTCCATGAATTCACGCCAGCGCCGGGGACTCGTCCTGCTGATCCTTTCGGTTCTGTGTGCCGTCGGCGCGTTCGCCGGAGTTCTGTCGGTGATCCGGAACGTGGAGTCCAAGGTGGGCCCGCAGACCACGGCCTACCGGCTCAAGGAGGACATACCTGCGTACAGGCCCCTGGATCCAGGACAGTTCGAGGAAACGAAGATCCCCAAGCGCTGGCTGCCGGCCACGGCCGTGACCGATCTGGGCGAGCTGCGCGGCAAGATCGCGGTCACTCCGCTGCACAAAGGGTCGCTGCTGCAGAACGACATGATCGTGGAGCGGCCGGCCCTCCAGCCGGGCCAGCAGGAGATCGCGATCATGATCGACGCCGCGACCGGTGTCGCCGGCAAGATCACACCCGGTTCCGCCGTCAACATCTACGCCACCTTCGACGGCCGGGACCGGGGCGCCAAGCCGGTCTCCAAGCTCATCGTCAGCAACGCCCGCGTGATCGACGTCGGCAAGCTCACGGCGCTCGAAGCGTCCGACAACGGCATCCGGCGGCGCAGCGAGGCGGTCCCGATCACCTTCGCGCTGGAGACCCGCGACGCCCAACGCGTCGCCTACGCGGAGTCGTTCGCCTCCCATGTCCGGCTCGCCCTCATCGCGCCGGGCGGCGACACGGTCATTCGCCCGGGCGATCGGACCTACACCCTCGACGGCGACAAGTAAGGCAGGGGAAACGGTGACGATCAGGATCCTCCCGGCGGTCGGCGACCCCGACGCCGTCCGTCCCATCGCCACACTCCTGAGCCGGCTGCCCGATGCGGAACCCGCACCACCGGTCACCGACTCCACCGCACTCCTCGACTCCCTCGCCGCGCTCGGCCACGACTCGATCGACAACCTTCCCGAGGTCGTCCTGGTCCATGAGCGGATCGGGCCGGTCCCGGCACTGGAGCTGATCCGCGAAGTCGCCCTGCGCTTCCCGGCGGTCGGAGTCGTCCTGGCCACCTCCGACCCCGGTCCGGCCCTGTACTCGGCCGCCATGGACGCCGGTGCGCGCGGCCTGACCGGGCTGCCGCTGTCGTACGACGAGCTGACGGCCCGGGTGCAGGCCGCGGCGCAGTGGGCGGCGGGAGTGCGCCGCCACCTCGGGGTGCGCACCGACACCCTGCCAGGCCCGGGCGGCACCCTCGTCGCCGTCACCGGCGCCAAGGGCGGCGTCGGTACGACGGTCACCGCCGTCCACCTGGCTCTCGCCGCCCGGGCCGCAGGGCGTGAAGTCGCCCTGGTGGACCTGGATCTGCAGTCCGGGGACATCGCCTCGTATCTGGACGTCCAGTTCCGCCGCTCCATCGTCGATCTGGCCGGGATCGACGACATCGCGCCGCGAGTGCTGCAGGACGCGGTCTTCGCCCACCCCACCGGACTGGGCCTGCTGCTGGCCCCGGAGGAGGGCGAGCGCGGCGAGGAGGTGAGCGACCGGGCGGCACGGCAGGTCATCGGCGCGCTGCGCGCCCGGTACGAGGTCGTGGTCGTCGACTGCGGCAGCCATATGAACGACGCCAACGCCGCCATCATCGAGATGGCGGACATCGCTCTACTGGTGACCACGCCCGACGTCATCGCCGTACGGTCGGCCAAGCGGATCGTACGGCTCTGGGACCGACTGCAGATCCGCAAGGCGGAGGAGACCACGACCGTGGTGAACCGGTTGACGCGCCGTACGGAGATCCAGCCGGCGCTCATCGAACGCGCCGGCGGCACCAAGGTGGCGCGGACCACGGTGCCCGCCGCGTACAAGGAGTTGCAGCCCGCCGTCGACTCGGGCCGGATGCAGGACCTGGACAGCCGGTCGACCGTCAAGCAGGCGCTGTGGGGGCTCGCGGGGGAGCTGGGGCTCCTCGAGCCGCCCGGGGCGCGGCAGGCCCAGGCCCCCGTGGCCGCGCCCGCGCCGGGGCCCGCGCATGGTGCCCACCGGCTCGGCGGACCGCCCCACCCCATCGGTCTGATCCGCCGTAGGGCCATAGGAGGGGACCGCGGCCAGGTCTCCGTCGAGCTGCTCGGACTGACCCCGCTGATCCTGGTTGTGCTGGTGCTCCTCTGGCAGTTCGCGCTGGTCGGCTACACCTACACGCTCGCGGGCAACTCGGCGGACCAGGGCGCGCGGGCGGCCGCGGCCGCCGAAAGCGGCGGTTCGGGAGCGTGCCGCAGCGCCGCGCTGGAGGATCTGCCCTCCGCCTGGGCGGGCGGTGCAGGGATCGACTGCCGTACGGGGGGTGGGCTGTGGCACGCCACCGTGCGGGTCAAGGTGCCGGTTCTCTTCCCCGGCGCCGTGGACTTCCCGTGGACGGTCACCGGCACGGCCGGTGCGGTGGAGGAGGACAACGCATGAGTGTACGGTCCCGGCCCCGACTCGCGGCCGGCTCCGACCGGGGCCAGGTCTCGATCGAGTTCCTCGGCTTCCTGCCGATCCTGCTGGCCATCGCGATGGCGGCCGTACAGCTCGGGATCGGCGCGTACACCGCGCAGCAGGCCGGGACGGCGGCCCGCGCCGCGGCCCGGACCGCCTCCCTCGACGAGCCCCTGGCCAGCCCGGAGGAGGCGGGGCGCGCGGCGATCAGCGGCTGGCTCGCCGACGGTGCCCGGATCTCCGTCGCCGAAGGCGGGAACGAGGCCACAGCCACCGCCGCCGTCGAGATCCCGTCCATCATTCCCGGCATCGGCTTCGGGGAGGCCAAGCGGAGCGCCACCATGCGTCTGCCCGGCACCTGACGCCGGCACGGACCGACGAGCTTCTACGAGCCAGGACCGAGGAGAGTCAAGGAAGATGAGCCTGAGGGCGCGCATCGCGGCCCCCGAGGAGAACAGCGGGGGCCAAGGGGACGGCCACCTTGTCGCCGTCTACCGCGCCAAGCTGCTCGAGGAGATCGACCTCGCGGAGATGTCCTCGCTCGCGGCGGACGAGCGGCGCACCCGGCTGGAGCGGGTGCTCGGCCACATCATCAGCCGCGAGGGCCCGGTCCTCTCCACGGCCGAACGGGCGCAGCTCATCCGCCGCGTCGTCGACGAGGCCCTGGGCCTGGGCGTGCTCGAACCCCTCCTCGAAGACGCCTCCGTCACCGAGATCATGGTCAACGGCCCGGACCAGGTCTACGTCGAGCGCGGCGGCCGGGTGGAGCTCGTGCCCGTGCGCTTCGCCTCCACCGAGCAGCTGATGCAGACCATCGAGCGGATCGTCGCCACCGTCAACCGGCGCGTCGACGAATCGAATCCGATGGTCGACGCCCGGCTGCCCTCCGGCGAGCGCGTCAACGTGATCATCCCGCCGCTCGCCCTGAACGGCCCCACGCTGACGATCCGCCGCTTCCCGCGCGCGTACACGCTGCATGAACTGGTACGTCTGGGCACCCTGGACGAGCAGATGCTGATGCTGCTCGCCGCGCTCGTACGGGCCAAGTTCAATGTCGTCGTCTCCGGCGCCACCGGATCCGGCAAGACCACGTTGCTCAACGCCCTCTCCGGCCTGATCCCCGAGGGCGAGCGGATCATCACTGTCGAGGACGCGGCGGAGCTGCAGCTCCAGCAGTCGCACGTCATCCGCCTGGAGTCCCGACCGCCCAACGTGGAGGGCAAAGGCCGGATCACGATCCGCGACCTGGTCCGCAACTCCCTGCGGATGCGCCCCGACCGCATCATCGTCGGCGAGGTCCGCGGCGGTGAGACGCTCGACATGCTCCAGGCCATGTCCACCGGCCACGACGGCTCGCTGGCCACCGTGCACGCCAACAGCGCCGAGGACGCGCTGATGCGCCTGCAGACCCTCGCCTCCATGTCCGAGGTGACCGTCCCCTTCGAGGCGCTGCGCGACCAGATCAACAGCGCGGTCGACTGCATCGTGCAGCTCGCCCGGCATGCGGACGGTTCGCGGCGGATCAGCGAGATCGCGCTGCTGGACTCGTACGGGCGGCAGGAGTACCGGATCACGACGGTCTGCCGCTTCGAGCCCGAGCCGCTGGGTGCGGACCGTATCGTGCGCGGCCACTTCATCCGGCTGCCGCTGCCGCGCCGGATCGCGGACCGCCTCTATCTGGCGAACGAGCCGGTCCCGTCCGGGTTCGGCGTCGCCACGTCCGCCACCCAGCTCACCACCCGAGAGGCCAAGCAGGGGTAGCCGCATGGACAATCTCGCGCTGTTCACGATCGGCTGCACGCTGCTGTGCGCCGCGCTGGCCATCGCCGGGGTGCACCTGTACGGGGCGGGGCGCGCCCGGCGGCAGGAGCTCATCGACCGGTTGTCCGACCAGCACGCGCCGGCGGGGCCCGGGCGGCGACGGCGCTTCGCCGAGCTCGACCGCCGGCTGCGGAAGACCGCGTTCGGCAGGCGGCTCGAACTGCGGCTGGCGGCGACCGGGCTCGACCTCACCCCTGGCGAGTTCTTCGTCGCCATGCTGGTCATCGCCGCCGGGCTGTGGCTGGTCGCGGAGTCCGTACTCGCGACCTTCTTCGGTCCGCTGGCGGGACTGACCGCCGTGTGGGCGGCGTTCGCGTTCCTCAACTGGCAGCACCACAAGCGGATCGAGAAGTTCATCAACCAGCTCCCCGACCTCTCCCGCATCCTCGCCAACGCCACCCAGGCCGGCCTCGCCCTCCGTACCGCGCTGGCCATGGCGGCGGAGGAACTCGAGGCCCCGGCAGGCGAGGAGCTGGCCCAGATCGCCGACAAGCTCAGCATCGGCCACTCCATCGACGACGCCCTCGGCGAGCTCGCCGACCGCCTGCCCTCCCGGGAGCTCGTCGTCCTGGTCAGCACACTCGTCCTCGCCAACCGCGCGGGCGGCACCGTCGTCGGCTCGCTGCGCAACCTGACCCGGACGCTGGAGGAGCGCAAGGAGACCCGGCGCGAGGTCCGTACCCAGCTCGCACAGGTCACCGTCACGGCGTATGTCGTCCCGGCGATGGGCATCGGCACGCTGCTGCTGATGGACCGGATCGCGCCCGGCTCGATCGACCGGATGACGTCGACGTTCCTCGGTCAGGTGGCGGTCGTCGTCTCCTTCGGCCTGTACGCGCTGGGCTTCTTCCTGATCCGCCACATGTCCAAGATCGACGTCTGAGGGGAGTACGAGAGCCGATGCTGGCACTGCTGCTGGCCACCGCCGTGGCCGTGTGCACCGCGGGCGTGTTCTACGGCATCGCCCTGTACCGCAGGGAGGCCCAGCTCCCCGCCGACCTGGCCGTCGCCCTGGAGGTCGGCGCCACCCGGACGACGGTGGTGGGCTCCGCCGTCGACCGGCTCGGCATGCGGTACGCGCCCACGGTGCTGCGCCTGATGGGCGAGAAGCGCGTGGCGAAGGTCCGCCGCCGCATCGACCTCGCGGGCAACCCCGGCGGCCTCACGGTCGACCGCTACGCCGCCCGCCGGGCCGTCTACGGCTTCCTCGGCTCCTTCGGCGCCCTCGTCATGGTCCTCCGCGACCAACTGCTGCTCGCCATCGTGTGCGTGGCGTTCGCCCTCTTCTGGTCGGAGGTCGGCATCTGGGCGGCCGTCCGGCAGCGGAAGGACGCGATCGAACGGACCCTGCCCGACTTCCTGGACGTACTCGCGGTCGTCGTCAGCGCGGGGCTGAGCTTCCGGCAAGCGCTGGACCGGGTGTCGGAGAAGTACGAGGGGCCCTGGGCCGACGAGATCCGCATCACCTTGCGCCAGCTGGACATGGGCGTCAGCCGCCGCCAGGCCTTCGACGAGCTACGCAAGCGCAACGATTCGGAGCAGGTCGCCCAGTTCGTCACCGCACTGCAGCAGGGTGAGGAACTGGGCTCACCGATCGTCGACACCCTCATCCAGATCGCAGGCGACATGCGGCGTACGGACGCGCAGAACGCCCGCCGCCGGGCAGCACGGGCGGTGCCGAAGGCGACGGTCGTCGTCACGACGTTCATGGTCCCGGCGACCATGATCCTGCTTGTGGCGGGCTTCTTCCTCGGCTCGGTGAGCGACTTCGGCTCCATCACCGGCCGTTAACCGGCCACTTCAACCAATTCCCTTCGCTTCTGCAATCTGATATGGCACAGTCTTTTGGAGGACGACGGGAAGAGGGGGCGGCGGCCATGACGGGGAACGGAAGGCATCAAGTCCCCTCATATCCGCGGAACTCTGGGTGGGGACTCTGTTACGGCCCCGGTGTTTCGGCGTACGTTTCTCATGTCGCGGACAGAATCGGTGTGAAGCGCGCCGATGACGAGCGACGCATGACGGGGGTTCAAACGACCGGTCATAACGGGGCCACCGCCCCTGGAGGGGAACACGATGTCGCAGCGCATGCAGAGTGTGCGGAGGCGCTACGCCGCGAACGATCGCGGACAGACCGCGGTGGAGTACCTGGGGATCATCGCGGTGGTCGTAGCGATCGTTCTGGTGCTGACGACGACGGACTTCGGCGGTGTGATCGCCGGCGCCATCTCGGACCAGATCGCCAAGGTCACCGGCGGCTGACCGGCCGGCTGTTCAGTCGCCGGTGCGGTGACGCGGGGCAGGTCTTTCCCGTCTACATCACGGTGGTGGCGGGCGTGCTCTTCCTCGCGTTCGCCTATTTCGCGGTCGGCCAGGCCGCGGTGACCCGCAACGGGGCGCAGACCGCGGCCGATGCGGCCGCCCTGGCGGCGGCCCAGGAGTACCGGGACCAGTTGGGCAGCGGCTTTCTCAAAGCGGCGGGCGACGGCAGCGGCTGGGAGGACTTGCTGCAGGGGCGCGGAGTGGGTACGGACGACGCCTGCGCGGAAGCGCAGTGGTTCGCGGGCAAGAACAACGCGGACGCGACCTGCGCCTCCGACCTCGGGCCCCCGTCCTTCACCGTCAAGGTCAGGACACGCAACACGGTGGGCGATTCGATCATCCCGGGTACGGAGAGCAGGCACGCGTCCGCGCGGGCCAAGGCCATCGTCAAGCCCCGGTGCAGCGCCGAGCAGCCGAATTCCCCCGCGGGCAGGGCCAAGGACGAGACCATCCGGCTCCAATGCGATGGCAGGGAATGGCTCATCGACCCGGAGCGTACGGACGTCTTCCCTGACGCGGCCGACCTGTTCACCGTGCAGCTTGCCGACTGATCAGCGAACCACCGAGCAAAGGACCGGCAGTTATGAGGATTCGGCGGACCGTGGCGTCGTGTAGGGGAGTGGCCGTGGTCGCGGTCGCATCCGGTTTGATGTTCATGACGGCTGGTTGCGGCGGTGCCGGTGGGGGAGACGGCGGCGTGACGAAGGAGGAGCCGCGCTCGTCCAAGAACGCGGCGCCCAAGAACGGCGGGCCGGGTAAGGAGGTGATGGATTCGACCAAGGTCATCGGCGAGCTCAAGGGCCCGGACGGCATCGTCATCACCCTGCACTCCGCGGTCCGCGACTCGGGCGGATTTGTGACGGTGTCGGGAACGGTGACCAACCAGGGCAGCAAGCCGTTCACCGCGATCGCGTGGCGTTCGCCCGAGACGGAACTGAAGTCCCGATCGTCGGTCTCCGGAGCAACCCTTGTGGACGAGCAGGGGAAGAAGCGCTACCTGGTGCTGCGGGACACGGAAGGCGAATGTCTGTGCACCACCGGGCTGACGGGCATCAAGCCCCAGGAAAGCCGGCCCATCTTCGCTCAGTTTCCCGCGCCACCGCCCGAGGTCACCGAGGTCGACTTCCAGCTGCCGTCCATGCCCACGGTCTCCATCGAGATCACGGGGTGAGCGGCCCCATGACCACCCACCCATCCGCGCGTACGGCTGCAGTCGCCGTCGCCCTGTGCGCCGCGACAGCCCTGAACCTGCCGCTCGCCCCCGCCGCGCTCGCCGACGATCCGCCCGGAATCGCGGAGTCCGCTACCGCGCCCATCAAGATCGACGCCGAAGACCCCGACCTGAAGATGGTCGACGGCGCGACCCTGGCACCGGCGAAGGTGCTGAACATCAAGTCCATCGTCGAGACGGACAGCGGTGACGAGCGCCGCGAGGACACCAATGCCAACGTGACCTTCGCGCTGCAAGCGGAAGTGCTCTTCGGCAAGGACAGTGCGAAGCTCGGCGACGAGGCGCACGCGCGGGTCAAGGCGATCGTCGAGGAGATCCGGAAACAGAACGCACACCGCGTGCGGGTCTTCGGCTTCACGGACAACCTGGGGTCCGCCGCCCATGGCAATGTGCTGTCCAAGAAGCGCGCGATCGCGGTCCAGCAGCAGCTGGCGGACGAGCTGGGCTCCGGTATCACGTACGAGGTACGCGGCTACGGCGAGCAGTACCCGATCGCCGACAACGCGACCGAACAGGGCCGCAAGAAGAACCGCCGTGTGGAGGTCTCCTTCCCCCGCGAGGACACGGCCGGAGGCTGACGCCGGCTTCCCGAAACTGGGGCTCCGCCCCAGACAACCTGGTGCCGGACCACGCCGTCGGCCGGGTCACCTTCGAGGAGTAGCCGGCAGAGCCGCCGCTGCGGACGGCATCCCGCAGGTTTGTCGCTCGCTCACCTCCGGGCGCTTGGGCCCCCTGCCGACCCGCTTCGGCACTGCGCTCCGCTTCGCTGCGCTTGGCCTCATCGCTTTCGACACGGGCGCGCCCTTCGGCTCGCTCGCTAGCCGATCTCGACGCGCGACCCCACCCGCAGTCCCCAGCGCTCCATCGCCCCCGCCGCCGTCTCCAGCACATGCCGGGACCGCAGGCGCGGCAGGCCCAGGCGGCCGGGTCGCATGGTGCGTACGGCGATGACCTCGAGGTCGCGGGTCAGATAGGCGACGTCGATGGCGAAGCGCATACGGAAGGTGTGCACGCTCCCGGCGGGGGTGAGGAGGATCGCACCGTCGATGCCATCGCGGCCCAGCAGGCCGCGGGTGCGGGCCCGGTAGGACGCGGCGATCTCCAGCGGGATCTCCAGCGGGATCGCCGGACCCGCGTCTCCCGGCTCCGCGACTCCTGACCCCGCGACTCCTGACCCCGCGTCTCCCTGCCCCGCGACTCCCGGCCCCGCGACTCCTGACCCCGCGACTCCTGACCCCGCGTCTCCCGGCCCCGCGTCTCCCGGCCCGGCGACACGGAGCGTCGCCCTTCCGTCCTGCCAGCGACCCATGCGGTTCTCCCTCGGTCGTCCTGGCAGAGCGTTCTACCAGACGGACGGACAACCCGCCGGGCCCGTAGGGTCGTTGCGTGGATCCGTTGCTGATCGTCCTCGCCGCAGGATACGGCGGCCTCGCCGGGCTGCTCGTCCCGCGGGCCGCCTACCGGCTGACCGTCCCGCCTGGCCGGCCGTGGCGGGACGGCTGCCCGGCCGGGCACCCACTCACCGGTCCGGTTCACGGCTGGCTCGGGCCGGCGCGCTGCGCCGCCTGCACGCCCGGGGTGCCCACCGGACCACCGCCGGCGCCCCAGGGCGCCTCCGCAGCGGCCGCGGACGCCGGTGCGGTCACGGCTGCCACCGAGACGGCCGGCGTCGACGGCGCCTGGTACGACGCCGGGCAATGGCCCGTACGCGCCACCGGCTGGTACGGACCCGGCAGCGCGGCCACCGCAGCCGGCACCGCACTCCTCGGTGCGGCGCTGTCCATGGCGGTCGGGGCGCGGCCCGAGCTGGCGGTCTGGTTGCTGCTCACGCCCTTCCTGCTCGTCCTCGCGCTCGTGGACCGGGCGGTACGCCGGCTGCCCGATGTACTCACCCTCGCCCTGCCGGGCGCGGCCGCCGCGCTCCTCGGCGCGGCCACGCTGCTGCCCGGCCACGCGGGCTCCTGGCCGGGGGCGCTGCTCGGCGGGCTCGCGCTCGCGGGCGCGTACGGCGTGCTGTTTCTGATCCATCCCAGCGGCATGGGCTTCGGCGACGTCAAGCTGGCGCTCACCCTCGGGGTCGCCCTCGGGTGGTACGGATGGCCAGTGCTCTTCGCGGGCGCCTTCGCCGGATTCCTGCTCGGCGCGCTGTACGGGGGCGGACTGCTCCTGATGCGGCGGGCGGGCCGCAAGACGGCCCTGCCCTTCGGCCCCTTCATGATGGCCGGGGCGTTCCTGGGGCTGCTGCTCGGCGGCCTCGGCGCCGGGGCGGCCGGTCTGTGAGCGGAAGCCCCGGCGCCTGCGGTGCGGCCCGCCGTCAGCGCGCCGCGCGCCGTCACCCTCGCTGATGCACTCAGCACCCGCCGCAAGGGGCTATGGTGGAATCCCCCCCTCGGGCCGGTCCGTATCCCCCCCACGGACCGGCCCGCTTTATGTGCCCGGGGCTCGGCGCGGGGCTCAGCCCCGGTTGGCCCAGATGTTCACGCCCTCGGTGCTCACGGCAAAGCCCTCGATCTCCTTCAGCTCCTCCTCCGTCACCGGCGGGGCGTCGAGCGCGGCGACGTTCGCCTTCAGCTGCCGGACGCTGGACGCGCCGATCAGCGCCGAGGTCATGCGCTCGTCCCGCAGCACCCAGCGCAGCGCCAGCTGGGCCAGTGACTGGCCGCGCCGCTGTGCGATCTCGTTCAGCCCGCGCAGCCGCCGTACGACGTCGTCGGTGAGGAGCGCGGGGTCGAGGGACTTGCCCTGCGAGGCCCGGGAGCCCTCGGGAACGCCGTTGAGGTACTTGTCGGTCAGCAGACCCTGGGCCAGCGGGGCGAACGCGATGCAGCCCATGCCCTCCGCCTCGAGGGTGTCCAGCAACCGGTCGTCCTCGGTCCAGCGGTTGATCATCGAATACGAGGGCTGGTGGATGAGCGGCCGGATGCCCATCTCGCGCAGGATACGGGCCGCCTCGCGGGTCTGCTCGGCGGTGTAGGAGGAGACACCGACGTACAGCGCCTTGCCCTGCTGGACGGCGGACGCGAGCGCGCCCATCGTCTCCTCCAGCGGGGTGTCCGGGTCGAAGCGGTGCGAGTAGAAGATGTCGACGTAGTCGAGGCCCATCCGCTTCAGCGAGGCGTCGAGCGAGGACAGCAGATACTTGCGCGAGCCCCACTCGCCGTACGGGCCGGGGTGCATGAGGTATCCGGCCTTGGTGGATATGACCAGTTCGTCACGATAGGGGCGGAAATCCTGGGCGAATATCTTGCCAAAGTTGAGCTCGGCGGAGCCCGGCGGTGGGCCGTAGTTGTTCGCCAGGTCGAAATGGGTGACACCCAGGTCGAAGGCGCTGCGCAGGATGGCGCGCTGGGAGGCCAGGGCGCGGTCGTCGCCGAAGTTGTGCCACAGCCCCAGGGAGATGGCCGGCAATTTCAGGCCACTGCGGCCCGTACGCCGGTATTCCATGGTGTCGTAGCGGTCATCGGCGGCGCGGTAAGGGGATACGTTTGTCACAGCTTCTTCCCTATCACGCGCCCCGGGGTCCCTCGGTTGGTCCCACCCGGCGACTGAGCAGTAGGGTTGGCGCTCCGGGGGCCGTCACGCACAGAGGGGTTTGGGAAGACCGATGTCGCGAATTCTCGAAGGACGCTCCCCGTACCCCCGGTGGCTGCGCGAGATGGTGTACAGGCTGTACGCCCGCCGGGTGGAGGGGCGCCTGGACCACGCCCAGGTCCCCAAGCACATCGGTGTGATCCTTGACGGCAACCGGCGCTGGGCGCGGGCCGCCGGCGGAAGCCCCGAGCAGGGCCACCAGGCCGGGGCCGAGAAGATCCAGGAGCTGCTCGGCTGGTGCGCCGAGACGGACGTCGAGGTGGTCACGCTGTGGCTGCTGTCGACGGACAACCTGAACCGGCCCGAGTCCGAGCTGGTCCCGCTGCTCGGCATCATCGAGGACGCGGTCCGCGACCTCGCGGCGGACGGCCGCTGGCGGGTGCACCACGTGGGGAACATGGACCTGCTGCCATCCTGTACGCAGTCGGTGCTGAAGGAGGCCGAGCAGGCCACGGTCGGCGTCGACGGGGTGCTCGTCAACGTGGCCGTCGGCTACGGCGGACGGCAGGAAATCGCGGATGCGGTGCGGTCACTGCTGCTGGAGCACGCGGGGCGGGGCACGTCGATCGAGGAACTGGCGGAGATCCTGGATGTGGAACACATCGCCGAGCACCTGTACACACGGGGGCAGCCCGACCCGGACCTGGTGATCCGTACCAGCGGGGAGCAGCGGCTGTCCGGGTTCATGCTCTGGCAGAGCGCGCACTCCGAGTACTACTTCTGCGAAGTGTTCTGGCCGGCGTTCCGGAAGGTGGACTTCCTGCGCGCGTTGCGGGACTACGCGGCGCGTCACCGCCGCTACGGCGGCTGAGCCCCCTCCCTCTCTCTCCCTGAGGCGACTCCGCGCCAGTTGTGTACCCTCCTGTTCACCCATTCGGCGGTATGCCCGCGTCACCCTGAATCAGGGTGATATATCCGGTTCCAGGCGATAGGGATGCTTCGCCGTGCAGGCGCCTCAGATCCCTGTTTTTCGGGCGGACTTTGGCAGAGCGAGAGCGCGACGTTGCGCAGCTCGTAGCGCATTGTTCACATACGCGCCGTCATATGCCATGGCATGGGCGCCCACGTTCGAGGGAATACCCCATGCAAGTCGACGCCCGGCCCACGGGCGTCCGGCAGCAGCGGGCGGCATGGGGCCGTCCGCCCGGGAGGCCCTTTGCACACGGACGACCGTACGGACCGTGCGGACGGCGCGGAGGGCCGGTGCACGGCCCGCGCATGGTGGCCCGAGCCCGGCCCATTCCCCGGCGACGCCGTCGCACCCCGACCTCATCCGAGGGGGTTCGTCCACCCGTGGTGACCAGCACCAAGCGCCGCGCACTCTCGCCCGACCGGCGCACTTATGTCATCGACACCAGCGTTCTGCTGGCCGACCCGTCGGCCATGGCCCGCTTCGACGAGCACGAGGTCGTGCTCCCCGTCGTCGTGGTCACGGAGTTGGAGGCCAAGCGGCACCATCCGGAGCTCGGCTACTTCGCCCGCCAGGCACTGCGCATGCTGGACGAGTACCGCGTGAAGTACGGCCGGCTCGACGCGCCGATCCCGATCGGGGAGCTGGGCGGCACGCTCAGGGTCGAGCTCAACCACTCCGACCCCGGGGTGCTCCCCGCCGCGTTCTTGAACCAGCGCGGCCGCGTGGACGACAACGACTCGCGGATCCTGGCCGTGGCCCGGAACCTCCAGGCCGAGGGGTACGACGTCACCGTCGTCTCCAAGGACCTGCCGCTGCGCATCAAGGCATCGTCCGTGGGCCTGCTCGCCGAGGAGTACCGCGCCGAACTCGCCATCACCGACTCCGGTTGGACCGGAATGTCGGAGTTGACCGTCACGGCGGAAGAGGTCGACGAGCTGTTCGCGGCCGAGAGCGTGTATGTACCCGAGGCGGCCGAGCTGCCCGTACACACCGGCCTGGTGCTGCAGTCCGAGCGCGGCAAGGCGCTCGGCCGGGTCACCGCGGACGGCAGGATCCGGCTGGTGCGCGGCGACCGGGAGGCATTCGGCATCCACGGCCGCAGCGCCGAGCAGCGGATCGGGCTCGACCTGCTCCTCGACCCGGAGGTCGGAATAGTCTCGCTGGGAGGCCGGGCCGGCACGGGCAAGTCGGCGCTCGCGCTGTGCGCCGGCCTGGAGGCCGTGCTGGAGCGCCGCCAGCATCAGAAGGTGATGGTCTTCCGGCCGCTGTACGCGGTGGGCGGGCAGGAGTTGGGCTATCTGCCGGGCACCGAGGCCGAGAAGATGAGCCCGTGGGCGCAGGCGGTGTTCGACACGCTGTCCGCCGTGACGAGCCGCGAGGTGATCGAGGAGGTCGTCAGCCGCGGCATGCTCGAGGTGCTGCCGCTCACCCACATCCGCGGCCGTTCGCTGCACGACTCCTTCGTCATCGTGGACGAGGCGCAGTCACTGGAGCGCAATGTCCTGCTGACGGTGCTGTCCAGGATCGGCGCCAACTCGCGCGTGGTGCTCACCCATGATGTGGCGCAGCGGGACAACCTGCGGGTCGGCCGATACGACGGAGTGGTCGCGGTCGTCGAGAAGTTGAAGGGGCACCCGCTGTTCGCGCATGTCACCCTCACGCGCTCGGAGCGGTCGCCTATTGCCGCCTTGGTGACCGAAATGCTCGAAGAGGGCCATATTTAGGGCTGTTGGACCACCTCAGGCCGCGCGGCGAAGCCATGGAGCTTAGCCGCGCGGCTGTGTGCTTCGCCTCGTTTTCCAGAAAACCCCTGGCGTAAACGGGGTGTGAGCTTTGCCACTCAACGAGGAATTGCTTCAGCACGTCCGTTTCCGGCAGGGTGTGGTTTCTGTCAGGCCCCGCGTACGGCACACCAGCAACCCCAGCGTTGCTGCACCACACAACTCAACAAGCGTTCGCCGTACGCCGCCCGAGTGCCTGGGGGCACCTCCCAGCGGTAGCTGGGGGAGGGACTCCTGGGGAGTTCGCACCGGGCCAGTGTCCCCCGTGGCCAGTCGGTCCCAACCCGTACCTCAGGGACCGGAACAAGGGGGGATCAGCGTCAGGGGCACGATTGCGTCCGTGAGGTCACCTAAGCGGACGATGCTGGAAGGAAAACCGTGTGAGCCGGATCTCGGTCCGGGGATTTGCCGTGGCATCCGCCACCGCAGTCACCACCGTCGGTGCAGTCGTCGGTGTCGCCTCGGGTAGCACGCCCGGCACGGCCCAAGCGGCCGAGCCCACCGCTGCCGATGCGACGCTGCTCGCAGACATATCCGCCGGGAACCAGACCCAGGCGCAGACCGCGTCGCTGACGCAGCAGGCGGACGCCCAGTCCTCCGCGGCGGACGCGGCAGCGAAGAAGGCTGCTGAGGAAGCGGCCCGCAAGCAGGCGGCGGAGGCCGCGGCAGCCAAGAAGGCAGCCGCGGAGAAGGCCGCGGCGGAGAAGCTCGCCAAGGAGCGCGAGGCTGCCAGGGCGAAGGCGGCCCGCTCGGCGGACCGCAGCAGCTTCCCCGTCCAGGCCTCGTACACCGTTGCCCAGGTGCAGTCCATGGCGCGGCAGATGGTCGCGGCCGACCAGTTCCAGTGCTTCAGCAACATCGTGGACCACGAAAGCAGCTGGAACTACAAGGCGGTCAACGCCTCCTCGGGCGCGTACGGGCTGTTCCAGGCGCTGCCGGGGTCCAAGATGTCCTCTGTGGGCTCGGACTGGCAGACCAACCCGGCCACACAGATCAAGTGGGGTCTGAACTACATGAACGAGCGCTACGGCAGCCCCTGTGAAGCGTGGGCCTTCTGGCAGGCCAACAACTGGTACTAGCCCTTACGGCGTACCGGACAGGCAACTCGCGCGAGCCCCTGACCTCAACCGGTCGGGGGCTTCGTCGCGTCCCCGGTAACGTTCAGCACGACAACAGCGGGGGACGGGGGCGGAGGAAGAGAGATGTCCAGATTGCCGCAATGGGTGGGCAGCCTGGGGACGAGCCTGACCAAGCTCGCCGCCCGGCTCGATGAGCGCCGGGCAGCGGCCGCTGCTTCGGATCCGCTCCCGGGTGAGGACTGGGACGCCACACAGACCAGGGGCGTCGAGGCGCCGGCTCCGGAGGTGGCTGTTGTCGGCGCCGGCGCCGCTCGGGACACCGGCGGCACCGGGGCAGCCGTCGGCGCCGCGGCCGGCCACGCGGCGGAAGCCGCACCTGGCCACGCGGGGGAAGCCGGACCTGGCCATGCGGGGACAGGCGTGGACCATGTGCCCGCGCCGCCCGCCTACCCTCCGGCCGTCGCCGCCCGGCCCGACCCCGTCTCCGCCGTTCCCTGGGGGGTACGGGTCGCCGCCGAAGCCGGCTGGCGGCTGCTGGTCCTCGCCGGCACGCTGTGGGTGCTGATGCGGGCCATCAGCACCATAAGACTGGTGGTGCTGGCCTTTGTGGCCGCGCTGCTCATCACCGCGCTGCTGCAGCCCACGGTCGCCCGGCTGCGGCAGGCCGGCCTGCCGCGGGGGCTGGCCACGGCCGTCACCTTCATCACCGGCTTCGTCGTCATGGGGCTGGTGGGCTGGTTTGTGGCCTGGCAGGTGATGGAGAACATCGACAATCTGTCCGAACGGGTCCAGGACGGCATCGACGAGCTGCAGCGGTGGCTGCTGCGGAGCCCCTTCCATGTGACCGAGGCTCAGATCAACGAGATAGCGAAGAGCCTGCGGGAGGCCATCGGGTCCAACACCGAGGAGATCACCTCGGCCGGGCTCGAGGGCGTCACCGTCGTCATCGAGGTGCTGTCGGGCATCCTGCTCGCGATGTTCAGCACGCTGTTCCTGCTCTACGACGGGCGCCGGATCTGGAACTGGGTGCTGAAGCTGGTCCCGAGCGCCGCCCGCGAGGGTGTCGCGGGCGCCGGCCCGCGCGCCTGGCGCACGCTCACCGGCTATGTGCGGGGCACGGTGCTGGTGGCGCTGATCGACGCGATCTTCATCGGGCTGGGGCTGTGGATCCTCAAGGTGCCGATGGCGATGCCGCTGGCCGTCTTCATCTTTCTCTTCGCCTTCATCCCGCTGGTGGGCGCGGTGGTTTCCGGTGCGCTGGCGGTCATCGTCTCGCTGGTGACGCAGGGCATGTTCACCGCGCTGATGGTCCTGGTGGTGGTCCTGGCGGTGCAGCAGATCGAGGGGCACGTCCTGCAGCCCTTCATCCTGGGCCGCGCGGTGCGGGTGCATCCGCTGGCCGTGGTGCTGTCGGTCGCGTGCGGATCGCTGGTCGCGGGGATCGGGGGCGCGGTGGTGGCGGTGCCGTTGGTGGCTGTGACGAACACGGTGGTCGGCTATCTGCGGGTATACGCGCAGGAGCAGGCCGTGCGGGGGACCCCGGTGCCACCGCGGGAGGAATCCGTACCGGCAGCGGCGGCTCCACCGCCGAAAGGTTCCGCCTGAACCAGCAGCGCTTCGCACTGGGAAGTGCGCCGAGAGAACGGCCGGGTTTACGCGGTGTTCCGCGTAAACCCGGCCGTCAGGCAGGGAGAGTTCAGCCGGCCAGCGCAGCCTCGGCGTCCAGCGTGGTGGCCACTGCCTGGATCACGGACGCGATCTTCACGGCCTCCTGGATCGTCTCTCGCTCCACGCCGGCCGTGCGCAGCACCTGCTCGTGCGAGTCGAGGCACATGCCGCAGCCGTTGATCGCGGAGACCGCGAGCGACCAGAGCTCGAAGTCGGCCTTCTCCACGCCCGGGTTGCCGATGACGTTCATCCGCAGACCGGCGCGCAGGTTGCCGTACTCCGGGTCCGACAGCAGATGCCGGGTCCGGTAGAACACGTTGTTCATCGCCATGATGGCGGCGGCCGCCTTGGCGGCGGTGTACGCCTCCGGGGCCAGGTTGGCCTTGGCCTCCGGCTCCAGCTCCCGCAGCACGCGCGGCGAGCGCGAGGCGATCGCGCAGGCCAGCACGGTGCCCCACAGCTGCTGCCGCGGCAGGTCGGAGTTGCCGATGACCGACCCGAGGTTCAGCTTCAGGTCCTTGGCGTAGTCCGGAAGAGCGGACTTCAGCTCGTCGAGGGCCATGTCAGATCACCCGCCTTGGGAATCACTCGCCGGCGAGGAGCTTGACCGGGTCCAGGGTCTCCTCGCCCTTGTTCCAGTTGCAGGGGCACAGCTCGTCGGTCTGCAGAGCGTCGAGGACCCGCAGGACCTCCTTGGGGTTACGGCCGACGGAACCGGCGGTCACCATGACGAACTGGATCTCGTTGTTCGGGTCCACGATGAACACCGCGCGCTGGGCGAAGCCGTCCTCGCCCTCCACACCGCAGGCGCGCATCAGCTCGTGCTTGGGGTCGGCGAGCATCGGGAAGGGCAGGTCACGCAGGTCGGCGTGGTCCTTGCGCCAGGCGTGGTGGACGAACTCGGAGTCGCCGGAGACACCGAGGATCTGGGCGTCACGGTCGGCGAACTCGTCGTTCAGCTTGCCGAAGGCCGCGATCTCGGTCGGGCACACGAAGGTGAAGTCCTTGGGCCAGAAGAAGACGACCTTCCACATGCCCTCGTAGGTCTTGTGGTTGATCTGTGCGAAGGCCTTGTCCGCGTCGAGGTCGACACAGGCGGTGAGGTCGTACTGGGGGAACTTGTCACCGACAGTGAGCACACGTTCTCCTTGTTGCGGTGGAATATCCCTTTTGGGGCACTCCTGAGGGGTTGGACATGCCCCACAGTGCCACAGCCGGTATTGATCGCGGAAATCGGTAGACTTGTTGATGTTGATCGGAGGTGCTTATCAGTGGCGACGAATGGAAGCGCGGGAAGCGCGGCGAACGCGAGGCGGGGCCCCGGGCGGGGCGCGGGGCGGCAGCCCAGCGTCGCTCAGCTGCGAGCGTTCGTCGCCGTCGCCGAGCATCTGCACTTCCGTGACGCCGCGGCCGCCATCGGCATGAGCCAGCCCGCGCTGTCCGGGGCCGTCTCCGCCCTGGAGGAGGTGCTCGGCGTGCAGCTCCTCGAGCGTACGACGCGCAAGGTGCTGCTCTCGCCCGCCGGGGAGCGGCTCGCGGCCCGGGCCCGTACGGTCCTGGAGGCGGTCGGCGAGCTGATGGAGGAGGCGGAGGCGGCGCGAGCGCCCTTCACCGGGGTGCTGCGGCTCGGGGTGATCCCGACCGTGGCGCCGTATCTGCTGCCGACGGTGCTGCGGCTGGTCCACGAGCGGTACCCGGATCTCGACCTCCAGGTGTACGAGGAGCAGACCGCCTCGCTGCTGGACGGGCTTTCCCACGGACGGCTGGACCTGCTGCTGCTCGCGGTGCCGCTGGGCGCGCAGGGCGTGACCGAACTCCCGCTGTTCGATGAGGACTTCGTCCTTCTCGCTCCCCGCGACCACTGGCTGGGCGGGCGCGCCGACATTCCGCGCGAGGCGCTGCGCGAGCTGGATCTGCTGCTGCTGGACGAGGGCCACTGCCTGCGCGACCAGGCCCTGGACATCTGCCGTGAGGCCGGCCGGCCCGAGGGGGCCCCGGTCACCACGAGCGCGGCCGGGCTGTCCACGCTGGTGCAGCTGGTGGCCGGCGGGCTCGGGGTGACGCTGCTGCCGCGTACGGCGCTGCGGGTGGAGACCGATCGCAACGACCAGCTCTCGACCGGGTACTTCGCCGACCCGGCGCCATCGCGGCGGATCGCGCTGGCGATGCGGACGGGGGCCGCGCGGCAGGAGGAGTTCGAGGAGTTCGCGCGGGCCCTGCGCGAGGCGCTGAGGACCTTGCCGGTGCGGCCGGCGTCCTAGTGCCGCGTCATCCAGCTGTCCGCCTCCTCCAGCCGCAGCGCCGCGAGCCGCCGGTCCCGGCGCTCACAGCGGAGAGCAGGGCGGTGGTGGTCACTGGTGGACCTCCCTGGCGAGCTGGTCCAGGCGGGCGGCGGTCAGCTCCAGCCACCGCAGGTCGGCTTCCAGATGGAACAGGGCGTGGTCGCAGATGAGCTGGTCGGCGAGGTCGCCGGAGGCCTTGCGGCGGGTCAGCTCGCGCATGAGCCGGAGGTGTTCGGCGCGCTGGGCGTCGAGGAGGCCGGCGGCGCCGCGGCCGGTGAGCAGTGCGAGGACGACCTTGGTGTACAGGGTGCTCTGGAGATATGGCTCGGGCTTCTCGGGCTGGGCGAGCCACTGTTCGAGATCGGTGACACCGGCCTCCGTGATGGCGTACCTCTTGCGCTCGGGACCGCCCCCGGGCTCGGTGCCTTCGATCTCCACGAGTCCGTTCTTCAGCAGGCGGGACATGGTCGCGTAGACCTGCCCGTAGTGCAGGGGACGGTCGTGACCGAAGCGCTCGTCGAAGGCGCGCTTGAGGTCGTAACCGTGGCGGGGGCCGGACTCCAGGAGTCCGAGCAAGGTGTGGCCGATGGACATGGGCGCGACAATACACAGTGTGTATACGCCAGGTGTATAGATGCCCGGAAGGTGGTTTCGTCCACCTGGTTGACCCGACGGGACGTGCTGATTGTCACGTCCGAAAGAGGTGTGATGAACGGTCTTATCGCGACAGAGACGGTGTTAGTTTTCTTGCGTTTCTGGGGGCGGAATGGACTGGAGTGACAGAAGATGGGCAGAGCGGACGCGAGGAGGGCGCGGCGGCGGGGTGGGCGCCGCGCCAAGCCGAAGAGCGGCGGCATACGCCGGTTCTTCACCTGGCGGAGGGTGCTCGGCGGCTTCCTCGGGGCCACTCTCCTCGGCATCGGCACCTTCATCGGGCTGTATCTGCTCGTCCCCATCCCCAGCGACGCCAATGCCCTGGCCAAGGCACAGAGCAACGTCTACACCTACAGCGACGGCACCCTCCTCGCGCGTACGGGCAAGCTCAACCGCGAGTCCGTGGCCCTGGCCAAGGTGCCCAAGGTGGTGCAGCACACCTTCGTCGCCGCGGAGAACAAGACCTTCTACGACGACTCCGGCGTCGATGTGAAGGGCATCGCCCGAGGTCTGTTCAACACCCTCACCGGCGGGCGCGCGCAGGGCGGCTCCACCATCACCCAGCAGTTCGTGAAGAACTACTACCTCAGCCAGGAACGCAGCGTCACCCGTAAGGCGAAAGAGCTGATCATCTCCCTCAAAGTCGACCAGCAGATGACCAAGAGCGAGATCCTCCAGGGCTACCTCAACACCAACTACTACGGCCGCGGTGCGCACGGCATCCAGGCCGCGGCCCGCGCGTACTACGACGTGGACGCCCAGGATCTGACCGTCCAGCAGGGCGCCTATCTGGCCGCGCTGGTGCAGGCACCGAGCCAGTACGACTGGGCGGTCGCCTCGCCCACCTCGCGCCGGCTCGTCCTCCGGCGCTGGAACTACGTGCTGGACAACATGGTCGGCATGCACTGGCTGGACGCCGGCAAGCGCGCGGCCATGACGTTCCCCAAGCCGATCGCCCCCAAGCCCGCCCCCGGCATGGACGGCCAGATCGGCTATTTCGTCGAGGCCGCCAAGGACGAGCTGCGCGCCTCCGGCATCAGTGACCAGGAACTCGAGGCCGGCGGCTGGAACATCACCCTCGGCATCGACCGCAAGAAGCAGAAGGCGCTGGAGAAGGCCGTCGATACCGAGCTGATGGCCGACCTCGACCCCAAGAAGCGCAAGGTCGACGCCAACGTCCAGGTCGGAGCCGTCTCGGTGGACCCCAAAACCGGCCGGATCGTCGCGCTGTACGGCGGCGAGGACTACGTCAAGCACTTCTTCAGCAACGCCACCCGCCGCGACTACCAGGCCGCCTCGACCTTCAAGCCGCTCGTCTTCGCGGCGGCGCTCGAGAACAGTTCCAAGACCCAGGACGGCGTACCGATCACCGCGGACACCGTCTACGACGGCACCAGCCGCCGCCCGGTCCGCGGCAGCACGACCCCCTTCGCCCCGCCCAACGAGGACAACCGCAGCTACGGCCCCATCACCGTCCAGAAGGCGATGAGCAACTCGGTCAACTCCGTCTTCGCGCAGATGGGCGTGGACGTCGGCCTGCAGGACGTCAAGCGCACCGCGGTGGGCATGGGCATGTACGAGAAGGCCGGCGGCTTCGTCGTACGGCCCTCCATGTCGCTCGGCGTGATGGGCGCCAGCCCGCGCGACATGGCCGGTGTCTACGCCACCTTGGACAACCACGGCAAGAAGGTCACCCCGCGGCTGGTGAGGTCCGTCGAGCGCGGCGATGAGCAGGTCGAGCTGCCGGACCCGATCGGCGACGAGGTGATCAGCCGCAACACGGCCGACGCCGTCACCTCCGTGCTCACCGGCGTGGTGGACGACGGTACGGGCGCGGCGGCCCAGTCGGCGGGCCTGGAGATCGCGGGCAAGACGGGCACCTCGGACGACAACAAGTCCGCCTGGTTCACCGGCTACACCCCCGACCTTGTCACCTCCGTCGGCCTGTTCGGCGAGGACACCTCCGGGAAGAGCACGAAGCAGGTGACCCTGAGAGGCGCGGGCGGCGGCGGCCGCGTCAACGGTGGTGACTACCCGGCCGAGATCTGGGCGGCCTACACCCGGGCCGCGCTGAAGGGCAAGGTGCCCGCCGAGTTCGACCTGGAGACCGATCAGGGCGCGGCCGTGGTCCCCACCCCGACGCAGGACCCGAGCACCCCCACCGACACCGCGGATCCGGTTCCGACGCCGACGCCGACCGAGGAGTCACAGTCGCCGGACCCGACGCCCACCACCTCAGCCCCGATACCGACGCCGACGACCTCCACCCCGGTACCCCCGACCAGCGCGCCCCCGCCCACGCCAGGCCCCCCGTTCCCGCCGGAGCAGGACCCGGCCGCCGACAGCCAGCGGTAGCGGGGGCGGGCTCCCGGATCAGGGACGCGTCATCTCGAACCACACCGATTTGCCGCGTCCACTGGGGGAGTTGCCCCATGCGGCGGCGAGGGTGTCCACGATGACGAGCCCGCGGCCGTGCTCCGCCTCGGCCTCGGCCTCCTCGGTAACCGTGATGGGGGCCGGCATGGGGGGCCGGGGGTCGGAGTCGCGTACCTCCACCCGGATCCGGTCCGGGTACTCACGGAGCCTCACATCCACGTCGCTGTCGGCATGGATCAGCGCGTTGGTGACCAGCTCCGTGGACAGCAGCTCCACCTCGTAGGACACCGACTCCCAGCCCCACGGGCGCAGCTTCTCGTGCAGGAACTGCCGTACCTTCTTCACCGCCCGCAGATCGTGCCGCTGGACGGACATCCGGCTCACCCGGCGGTGCGCGCCCGGCCGCGCACCGTCGTAGCGGGCGATCAGCAGGGCGGCGTCATCCTTGCGCTGCTCACCCTCGCCGGTGATGCCGAGCAGCTCGTCGGCCAGGTCCTCCAGCCGCTGGTCATCGGCTTCGGCGAGGACGCGGCACATCTCCTCCGTGCCGGAGATCAGATCCGTGTCGCGGGAGTGCACCAGGCCGTCGGTGTACAGCGCGAGGATCGTTCCGGGCGGGAGCGTTATATCCACCGAGTGATAGACGGTGTCCGGGGCGACCCCGAGCGGTACGCCCACGTCCGGGTCCGGGACGACCACGCTCCGGCCGGGGTGGCGGAGCAGCGGAGCCGGGTGACCGGCGGAGGCGATCTCGGCCGTGCCGTCGGAGCGGTCGAGCCAGATGCAGCTGCAGGTGACGAACAGATCCGTGCCCAGCTCGGCCAGCAGCCGGTTGGTGCGCCCCAGCACAGCGGCGGGACCATGGCCTTCGGCGGCATAGGCGCGCACCACACTGCGGATCTGGCCCATGATCGCTGCCCCCACCGAGCTGTGGCCCTCGACATCGCCGATGACCAGGCCCACGTTCCCGTCGGGCAGCGTGACCACGTCGTACCAGTCGCCGCCAACGTTGAGTCCCGGCGAGGCCGGTACGTAGCGAGCCGCGGTGTCCAGTTCCTCCAGGTGCGGCAGCATGTGCGGCAGCAGCCCCTGCTGCAGTCTGCGCGCCACCGCGTGCTCGGCCTCGAAGGAGCGGGCACGTTCCAGACACTGGGCGAGCAGGCCGGCGATGGTGACCAGGGCTGCCCGTTCCTCGGCGCTGAAGCGGCGCGGGTGGTCGAAGCCCAGCAGCAGGGTGCCCAGCCGACGGCCGCCGGCAGCCAGTGGAAGCACGGCGGAAGCCCGCGTGCCCTCGGTGAGCCGCTCGAGCTGCCCGGCAGGCAGATCTGTGTCGTTCTCCAGGAACACCGGGTCCGGTGGGGGAGGACTCACGCTCGAGCGGGCGATGTCCGCCTTGTATCCGGCATAGCCCAGCAGGCGCGGCCGGGAGTCCTCGACGACGGAGACGACCATGCCTTGAGCCCCGAAGGACGTCATGATCCGCTTGACCACCACATCGATGACGTCCTCCGTACGGACCGTCTGGTTCAGGGCCGAGGCGACTTTCTGAATGTCGTGGAGGAAGGAGACGTTCAACGACTCCAGGGCCTGGTCGTCGGCCGACAGCAGAAACAGCGGAACCGAGGACGGCCGGGCCAGGGCGTGCCGCTGACCCGCGATCTGCAACTGCTCCGCCATGGCGTTCGCCAGTCTGGTGCACTGGCTCTTCTCCTCGGGCAGCAGCTGCCGGGGCCCGAGCGGGGGGACCCAGAGCAGCGTGAAGACCCCTACCGTCCGTCCGTCCGCACGCACCGGGGTCGAGGCAGCGGTGTACGGGAACGGCATGGTCACATCGGCCATGGTGGGGACCGGGACCACTTCCGGGTAGGACGCCACCGTCTGCTCCCCGGTGCGGTACGCGATGGCCGCGGTGTACCTCTCGTTCGTGACGTCGATGTCTTCCAGTGTCGTGAAGAGGGAGACAGGCCGGCCGACCACTGCCGCCGCGACAAGCGTCTGCCCTTCGTCTGCGGGCACGTAGGCGATGCCGGTGCTGGCGCGCATCTCCTGCACTGCATCACGCAGTGCCGCGGCCAGCCGACTGTGATCGTTGTCCCTCATCACGGTGCTCCTGACGCGCGCGGAGGACGACCTGTCGTTTCTGCTGGTCCACCTCAAGGTAACCATGCCCGCGCGCGCTGCGGCGCGACCCGGTCCCGGGCGTTGAGTCCCGGTGCCGGGTCGCACCCTCAGGTGCCACTGCCGCGCCGCGATCCGGAGGGGGCGGTCAGCCGCCGTTGACCTCCTTGGCGACCCGGTCGCCAAGATCGGTGTCGACATTGCGCCAGTACCGCACGGCCCGCTCCAGCACCGGGCGGCTGACGTCCTGACGCAGATGTCCGCTGACGTTGGCGACCAGCCGGTCGCGGGCCGCGTCGTCCAGCACCTCGCGCACCAGCGTGCCCGCCTGGCCCCAGTCGTCGTCCTCGCGGTGCAGCTGGTACGCCTCGCGCACCATCTCGCCCACCGCCGCCCAGCCGGCGGGGGCGCCGTCATGCTGGGGGGCGGCCGCCGGCCCGCCGTAGGAGTTCGGGGCATAGACCGCGCCGACCCGGTTCGGCTCGAACCGCATCGGACCGTCCTTGGCGTAGGAGTGCACCGGGACCTGCGGACGGTTCGGCGGCAGCTGCGCGTAGTTCGGGCCGATCCGGTAGCGGTGGGCGTCCGGGTAGGAGAACAGCCGGCCCAGCAGCATCTTGTCCGGTGCCGGGCCGATGCCCGGCACCAGGCTGGACGGTTCGAACGCGGCCTGCTCGATGTGGACGAAGAAGTCCTCCGGATTCCGGTTGAGCGTCATCCGGCCGACCTCGATCAGCGGGTAGTCGCCGTGCGGCCACACCTTGGTCAGGTCGAACGGGTTGAAGCGGTAGTCCGCCGCGTCCTCGAACGGCATGACCTGGACGTACATCGTCCAGCGCGGCGCGTCCCCGGAGTCGATGGCCTCCCACAGGTCCCGGCGGTGGGCGTCGCCGTCCTGGCCCGCGAGCGCGTCCGCCTCCGCCTGGGTGAGGAACTCGATGCCCTGGTCGGTCTTGATGTGGTACTTGATCCAGAACTTCTCCCCGCCGCCGTTCACCCACATAAAGGTGTGTGAGCCATAGCCGTTCATGTGCCGCCACGTCCGGGGGATGCCGCGGTCGCCCATCAGCCAGGTCACCATATGGGCGGACTCCGGGGAGAGCGTCCAGAAGTCCCACTGCATGTTGTGGTCGCGCATGCCGGTGTCCGGGCGGCGCTTCTGCGAGCGGATGAAGTCCTGGAACTTGATCGGATCACGGACGAAGAAGATCGGGGTGTTGTTGCCGACCAGGTCGTAGTTGCCGTGCTCGGTGTAGAACTTGAGCGCGAAGCCGCGCGGATCGCGCCAGGTGTCCGGGCTGCCCTGCTCGCCCGCGACCGTGGAGAACCGGGCCATCATCTCGGTCCTTTTGCCCGGCTGGAACAGCGCCGCCTTGGTGAACTGGCTGACGTCATTGGTCACCTCGAAGGTGCCGTACGCGCCACCGCCCTTGGCGTGCACGACCCGCTCGGGGACCCGTTCCCGGTTGAACTGGGCCATCTTCTCGATGAGGTAGTGGTCCTGAAGCAGGATCGGGCCGTCCGCGCCGACGGTGAGCGAGTGCTCGTCGCTCTCCACCGGGATCCCGGCGTTGTTCGTGGTGTGCAGCACCTTCTCAGGAGCCTTGGTCATGGGAGTGCTCCCATCGCGTGGGGGTGGGTTTGAAGCCCGTTATGCCACGCAATGGGGTTGAACCTGCCGACCGACTGTCGGTAACCGCCCCATCAGCCGTACGGCGCTACGTGCGGGTGGACTGCGCCAGTTCGAACCACACCACCTTGCCCGTACTCAGCCGCGTCGCACCCCACCGCCGCGCCAGCTTGTTCACCAGGTAGAGCCCGCGCCCGCCCTCGTCGGACGGGCGGGCCTGCCGCAGACGCGGCAGCTGCGGAACGTCGTCGCCGACCTCGCAGCGCAGCACCTCCGTCCGCAGCAGCCGCAGGGTGATCGGCCGCTCCGCGTAGCGCACGGCGTTGGTCACCACCTCGCTGACCAGCAGCTCGACGGAGTCGGACAGCTCCTCCAGGTCCCAGCGGGCCAGCGCTGTCCGGGCCAGCCGGCGCGCCTTGCCCGGGGTCTGCTCCTGCGGCTCCAGATGCCAGTACGCGACATCGCTCGGCGCGATCCCGTCGAAGCGGGCCGCCAGCAGGGCGATGTCGTCGTCCCGGTCGCCGGGGCCGAGCATGTCCAGCACCTCGTCGCACAGCGGCTCCAGCGGCGGCGGGTGGTCCAGGCCGGTCAGCCGGGCGGTCGCGGTCAGCTTCTCGCGCAGCTGCTCAATTCCCGTCCAGACATCCCGCAGCCGGGACTCCACGAGCCCGTCCGTGTAGAGCAGAAGCGTGGCCCCGGCGGGGGCGTCCAGCTCCACCGCCTCGAAGTCGACCCCGCCGACGCCGATCGGCGCACCCGGCGGTACGCGCAGCACCTCCGCCCGGCCGCCCAAGTGCAGCAGAACGGGCGGCGGATGCCCGGCGTTGGCCACCGTGATCCGGTGGGACACCGGGTCGTACACCGCGTACAGGCAGGTCGCCATGCGGTCGCTGCCGAGCCGCTGCGCCTGCTCGTCGAGGTGGTGCAGCACCTCCTGCGGCGGCAGGTCCAGCCCGGCGAGGGTCTGCGCGGTGGTGCGCAGCTGACCCATGATCGCGGCGGAGGTCATCGAATGCCCCATCACATCCCCGACCACCAGCGCCACCCTGCTGCCCGGCAGCGGGATCGCGTCGTACCAGTCGCCGCCGACGCGGGCCGTCTCGGCGGCCGGAAGATAGCGGCTGGCGAGCCGTACGCCCGTGGGCTGCGGCAGCGTCTCGGGCAGCATGCTGCGCTGGAGCGCGTCGGCGATATAGGCCTCGCGGCCGTACAGCACGGCCTTGTCCACGCCCAGCGCGGTGTGTGTGGCGAGCTGGGCCGCGACCAACAGGTCGTCCGGCTCGAAGGCGGGGCGGTCGGGCCGGCGCAGGAAAACGGCGGCGCCGATCACGCGGCGGCGGCCGCGCAGCGGAGCGAGGATGGCGCGGTACCCGCTCGGTATCTGGTGGCGCGGGCCGAGCAGCTCAGGCAGTGCGGCGCGGGCGGCCGCCGAATCGCCGAACACGGGCCGTACGCCGCGCAGCACTTCGGCCAGCGGACCACCCGCCCGCACCTCGGCCAGCTCGGCGGCCGGGTCCTCGGGCTGCACGGCGAGCGTGGGCAGCCGACCGCCATCGGTGTCCTGCTCCTCCGGGATGCGGTCGGTGCGGCGCAGCCGCAGGACGACCGGCCCGGTGGGCCGCTCGTCGCCGACCGGCAGCGGGTCGCGCAGATAGACCATGATCACATCCGCGAACGTCGGCACCGTGGCGCGGCAGAGCCCGAGCACGATCTCGTCGAGGTCGATACCGCGCGCGATACGGCGCGTTGCCGCCCCGACGAACCGCAGCCGGTCGCCGTCGTGGCTCCCGGCACCCGGCTCCGCGGGACGAACGGCCATGATCTGCTCGGCCGTGTCCGGTTCCGCGGCGGCCTGTGCGGCACCGCCGGCGGGCCGCGGCCGGGCGCCCCCCGCGCCGGCCTCTCCGCGCTGCGGGTGGATCCGGCGAGCGGTCTTGCCGCGCCCGCCCTGGCCCCCGTCCGCGGACTCGTCGGGCCCACGTTCCCCGCCGTTCCTCGGGCGGTCCGCGGGCCCCGGCTCGGCCGCGGGATGCGCCATACCCTCGGCCTCCGGCCCACCGCCGTCCTGCGGACGGCCGCGGCCGGCCGCGCCGAGGGCGGCGTTCACGTCCGTGTCGCGGCCCCCCGGGCAGGCCTGATGCGGTATGCCCGGCGTGGGGTCGGCAGCGTCGGACGCGGCGGTGACATACGGGCGAGCGCCCGGGGCGCGGGTACGTTCCCCCGGCCAGTGGGGCGGGCGCTGGCGCCCCGCGGGGTCCGTGGGGTCCGTGGCCTGCTGGATCGCCCGGCGCGGGTCATGCGGCGCGTCGTGCGCATCCTCGGGGGCCCGCTGGGGCTGGGCCGCGGCGGGCTTGGCAGGGCGAGCGGCCTGCCGGCCGTCGTGGGAGGTCGGGTACTCCGTCACGCGTAGGGTTCCATCCATCCGGGGCTGCGCGTCAGACGCATCGTTGGTCAGGCGTCGCGTCGTCGGCAGTGCAGGAACAGCTGGATCTCGGGGGGCACGTCCGTACTCATCGGGGCGTACGTGTACGCGTCCTCACCGGTGACCTCGAAGCCCGCATCGCGTACGACCCGGCGCAGTTCGTCCCGTAGGTAACCCGATACCCGGATCGTATGGCCCAGGAACGAAATCGGGATGTCATCCAGGTCCGCTTCCACCATGGACAGCGCCAGCAGCCCGCCGGGCCGCAGCACCCCGTGCAGCATCCGCAGCGCGTACGGGATCTCCGCGCGCGGCAGCATGAGCAGCGAGAAGAAGGCGGCGACACCGTCGAACCGGCCCAGCCCCTCGGGCCCGTCGGGCCGCAGATCCGCCAGGTCCCGCTGGTGGAACTCACCGCCTTGGACATGGTCGCGGGCGACCTTGACCATGGTGGCCGACAGGTCCACACCCACCACATGGTGTCCGGCCTCGGCGAGCTGACGGGAGGTCGGCAGGCCCGTGCCGCAGCCGAGATCCAGGACGCGCGAGCCCGCGGGGAGCGTGGTGGCCAGCCACCGGCCGGCTGTGAGCTGCCCTTCCTTGTGCGGGAACGCTTCGTCATAGCGGTCGCCGATCGCGTCGAATGCCTCGGCCTGTCCGGTACGGTCGATCCGTAACCGGTCGTACCCGTGGTAGCCCTCTCCGCTCACGGTCCACCCCTCCGGCTCTCAGTGACGTATGGTCAGAACGTATCTATTGTCGGGAGTTATGCTCTTTGCTCCCTCTGCGATGGTGCGTGTGGGACACAGTGCTGCGGAGGACGATCCTACGTTTCATGTCCAGGGGCGGATCAAGTGTCTCCCTGATGATGTTTTACATACCGCCTCAGGAAGCCAGCCGCGCCGGGGTGTGGTCCCAGTCGGCGGGCAGCTTGGGCACGGTCCAGGACGGGTCCGGGCGCCAGGACTCCCAGCCGTCACTGAACGGCGGGCCCCAGGCGCGGATCAGCTCGACGGCGGTCCGGCCCGCGGCGCGCACCCGCTCCGCCTGCGCGGCGCCGATCAGCCCTACGCGCTGGGCCTGCGCGAACTCGTCCTCGTCCTTCCACTCCCAGCTGCGGTCGGGGTAGACGGCGATGTCCAGAAAGTGATCCTCGGAGTCGACACCGCGTGCCCACCGCCGGCGCGGCTCCTCCAGGTTTACGTACCAGTTCTTGAACCGCCAGCCGCGATCCCAGAACAGCCAGACCGACCAGGGTTCGCCGGGCCGGGCCAGCTTGAGCACCCCCGTGCCGAACCAGAGCGAACGGATCGTGGAGCGCGGCTTGGTGTAGCGGGTGGCCAGCGGCTCCCGGTGTACGGGAGTGCCGTCGCGCAGGACGGGCTTCACACAGGTGGTGCCGGGAGCCATCCACACCGCGAGCAGGTCGGCGCTGTCCTGGACGACGGTCACGGGGCGGCAGATGTGGATGGGGCGGTTGTGACCTGGCGCGCCATTGCCGCGATAGCGCCAGAGGATGTGGTCCCCTGGCGCCCAGGTCCGCCCCGCGCGATCGTCAGGGCCGGCTTCCCCCGTGCTCGTCGTCTCGGCTGTCATGTGCAGATCCTAGTGCCGCGTCAGCCAGGGTTTGCCCCGCTCGCCGCCCTGGCACGGCCATCTGCTGCGTTGCCCGATCGGTAGGCCCACCACGAGGCCGATCCGGCGCCTTGCAGCTGACCGCACCAGGTCACCTCGCTACCGGGCAAACCCCGGCTGACGCGGCACTAGTCGTGGGCCTGCCCCGGACGGGTCATGCGCAGGACGTCCAGGGCCTCGTCCAGCTGCTCCAGCGTCAGATCGCCCCGCTCGACATACCCGGACTCCAGGACGGCTTCGCGGATCGTCTTGCGCTCGGCCAGCGATTTCTTCGCGACCTTCGCCGCCTCCTCGTACCCGATGTACTTGTTCAGCGGGGTGACGATGGCCGGGGAGGATTCCGCGTACTCCCGCGCGCGCTCGACATTCGCCGTGATCCCGTCGATCGTCCGGTCCGCCAGCAGGCGCGAGACGGCTGCCAGCAGCCGGATCGACTCCAGCAGATTCTTGGCGATCACCGGGAGCATCACATTGAGCTCGAAGTTGCCGGAGGCGCCGGCCGTGGCGATCGTCGTGTCATTGCCCGCGACCTGGGCGGCGACCATCAGGGTCGCCTCCGGAATCACCGGATTGACCTTGCCCGGCATGATCGACGACCCGGGCTGGAGGTCGGGAAGGTTGATCTCGGCCAGCCCGGTGCGCGGGCCGGAGGCCATCCAGCGCAGATCGTTCGCGATCTTCGTCAGCCCGACCGCGATCGTACGGAGCTGGCCCGAGGTCTCCACCAGGCTGTCCCGCGCGCCCTGCGCCTCGAAGTGGTTGCGTGCCTCGGTCAGCGGCAGCCCGGTCGCACGGGCCACTTCGGCGATGACCGCGGCGGCGAAGCCGGGCGGGGTGTTGATGCCGGTGCCCACCGCCGTGCCCCCGAGCGGCAGTTCGGCCAGTCGCGGCAGCACGGCGCCCAGCCGCTCGACGCCGTAGCGCACCTGCGCCGCGTAGCCGCTGAACTCCTGGCCCAGCGTGACGGGCGTGGCGTCCATCAGGTGGGTACGGCCTGCCTTGACCACATCCGCGAACTCGGTGGCCTTGCGCGCCAGGGCCTGTTCCAGGTGCTCCAGCGCCGGGATCAGATCGCGGATCACCGCCGCGGTCGCCGCGATGTGAATGGAGGACGGGAAGACGTCGTTGGAGGACTGACTGGCGTTCACATGGTCGTTGGGATGCACGGGGGAGCGCAGCCGCTCGCCGGCGAGCGTGGCGATGACTTCGTTGACGTTCATATTGGAGGACGTGCCGGAACCGGTCTGGAAGACATCCACCGGGAAGTGCTCGTCCCAGTGACCCTCCGCGACCTCCGTCGCCGCCTCCTGGATCGCTTCCGCGAGCTCCTTGTCCAGGACGCCCAGTTCCGCGTTGACCTTCGCCGCCGCGGCCTTGATGCGGGCCAGCGCCTCGATATGGGCGCGCTCCAGCCGCTGCCCGGAGATGGGGAAGTTCTCCACCGCCCGCTGGGTCTGCGCCCGCCACTTGGCGTCCGCCGGCACCCGTACCTCGCCCATCGAATCGCGCTCGGTCCGGTAGGTCTCGCCACCCTCGGCCTGCATCTCACACACCTCCTGGGATCCACAGCGTCTCTCCGGTCCACAGTGTTCCCATCCCGCCCTCCTTGCCAGGAGGCGCCGCGGTGACACCTGCGGTCTTCCCGGGGACAGCCCGCCTGGCCCCGGAGAACCGGGGAGGCGCATCCCCAGGCCGGCTGATAGTGCTGATAAGCCGTTAGAGGTTGGCGCCCAATGCGCACCCGCCCAATCCACTTACCGGCGCCGATGTAGCCGTGGTGCTCATGCCCGCGCCCCCACCAGCGAGGCCCGAGGGGGCGCGCGGGGCCCAGCGGGTCAGTCAGCCGGGCGGACGGGGATGCTCGTCACGAACGGCTGGGCCGGGCCCGGATCGGTGAAGAAGTCGTTGCCCTTGTCGTCGACCACGATGAACGCCGGGAAGTCCTCCACCTCGATCTTCCAGACGGCCTCCATACCCAGCTCCTCGTACTCCAGGACCTCCACCTTCTTGATGCAGTCCTGGGCGAGGCGGGCGGCCGGGCCGCCGATCGAGCCGAGGTAGAAGCCGCCGTGCTTGGCGCAGGCGTCGGTGACCTGCTTGGAGCGGTTCCCCTTGGCCAGCATGATCTTCGAGCCGCCGGCGGCCTGGAACTGCTCGACGTACGCGTCCATGCGGCCGGCCGTCGTCGGGCCGAAGGAGCCGGAGGCGTAGCCCTCGGGGGTCTTGGCCGGGCCTGCGTAGTACACCGGGTGGTTCTTCAGGTACTCCGGCATCTCCTCGCCCGCGTCCAACCGCTCCTTGATCTTCGCGTGCGCGATGTCGCGGGCGACGACCAGCGTGCCGGTCAGGGAGAGCCGGGTCTTGACCGGGTGCTTGGTCAGCTCGGCCAGGATGTCGTCCATCGGCTGGTTGAGGTCGATCTTCACGGGGTCGCCCGCGGCGGAGCCGCTATCGGACGCTGTGGCGCCCGCGCCCTTGGTGAGCTCCTCGTCGGTGGTGTCCGGGAGGTACTTCGCGGGGTCGGTCTCCAGCTGCTCCAGGAAGACGCCCTCCGCGGTGATCTTCGCGACGGCCTGCCGGTCGGCGGAGCAGGAGACCGCGATGGCGACCGGGCAGGAGGCGCCGTGGCGGGGCAGCCGCACCACGCGCACGTCGTGGCAGAAGTACTTGCCGCCGAACTGCGCGCCGATGCCGATCTTCTGCGTGAGCTCGAAGACCTTCTCCTCCAGTTCCTTGTCGCGGAAGCCGTGGCCGGTCGGGGAGCCTTCGGCCGGCAGCTCGTCCAGGTAGTGCGCGGAGGCATACTTGGCGGTCTTCAGCGCGTACTCGGCGGAGGTGCCGCCGACGACGATCGCCAGGTGGTACGGCGGGCAGGCGGCCGTACCGAGCGAGCGGATCTTCTCCTCCAGGAACTTCATCATGGAGGCCTCGTTCAGGACGGCCTTGGTCTCCTGGAAGAGGAAGGACTTGTTCGCCGAGCCGCCGCCCTTGGCCATGAAGAGGAACTTGTACGCGTCGCCGTCGGTCGCGTACAGCTCGATCTGCGCGGGCAGGTTCGAGCCGGTGTTCCTCTCCTCCCACATGGTCAGCGGGGCCATCTGCGAGTAGCGCAGATTGAGCTGGGTGTACGCGTCGTAGACGCCGCGGGAGAGCGCCTCCTCGTCCCGGCCCGAAGTGAGGACGTTCTGGCCGCGCTTGCCCATGACGATCGCGGTGCCGGTGTCCTGGCACATCGGCAGCACACCCGCCGCGGCGATGTTCGCGTTCTTCAGCAGGTCGAGCGCGACGAAGCGGTCGTTGGGGGAGGCCTCGGGGTCGTCGAGGATCTTCCGCAGCTGGGCCAGGTGGGCCGGGCGCAGATAGTGGGAGATGTCGTGCATCGCCTCGGCCGCCAGCTTGCGCAGCGCCTCCGGCTCGACCTTGAGGAAGGTGCGCCCGTCGGCCTCGAAGGTGCTCACGCCCTCGGAGGTCACCAGCCGGTACGGGGTGGTGTCCTCTCCCAGGGGCAGCAGGTCCGTGTAGGCAAACTCGGGCATAAGGGCCATTCCTCACTTGGCAGACGGCATCGGCTGCGTCTTGACAGCCCGTCCAGATTAGAACGGCGCCGCGGGGCGGGCCCTGTGAGGTAGGGCTCACCTGGGCCACCCGACGGCTGACGCCACACCCTCCGCATACGAATGCGTACGCTCGGCATGAAGCGGCGCCGAGCGGGTATGGCTGCTGCATCGTCTCCCGTACGGCATGGGGGTGCGTCGTACGCGGGGGGAGACGGGCAAGGGTGACTCTTCAGCGAAGCCGTCGTCAGGAGTAGACCGTGCTGCAACCGCCGCATCAGCCCCTGCAGGCCGCCGCCGTACCGCCGCAGCGCATGTCCGCCCGTGAGGAGGCGGGTCCGTGGCACTCGGAAGCGGTGTGCCGCAGGGACGAGGCCGGCCTGTTCTTTGCGCCTTCCAAGGAACCGACGGCCGCGCGGCTGTCCCGCGAGGCGGCAGCCAAGCGGGTCTGCGCCCGCTGCCCGGTCATGGTCGAGTGCCGGGAGCACGCCCTGCTGCAGCCGGAGCCGTACGGTGTGTGGGGCGGACTCACCGCGGCCGAGCGCCGTGTGGTGCTGGCCCGCCGCCGGAGGCGCGAGATGGAATTGAAGAAGGCTGCTCGCTCGGCCGTCTCGCATATAGCCGCAGCAGGATGAACGTCATCGGAAGGGGCGCCCCGCCATGGGGCGCCCCTTCGGGTTGTCGCTGCTCGCTGTCGGCGTGCGCGCGTGTCAGCGGGCGCGCTCGAAGTCGATGGCGCTGTAGGCGCGCAGCTTCGACAGCCGGTGGGTGGAGTCGATCTGCCGGATCGTGCCGGACTTGGAGCGCATGACCAGCGACTGGGTGGTCGCGGTCTCCGCGCGGTAGCGCACGCCGCGCAGCAGCTCGCCGTCGGTGATACCGGTCGCGACGAAGAACACGTTGTCGCCGCTGACCAGGTCGCCTGTGTGCAGAACGCGGTCGAGGTCGTGGCCCGCGTCGAGCGCGCGCTGCTTCTCCTCCTCGTCCTTCGGCCACAGCTTGCCCTGGATCGTGCCGCCGAGGCACTTGATCGCACAGGCCGCGATGATGCCCTCCGGGGTGCCGCCGATGCCCATCAGCATGTCGACACCGGTGCTCTCCCGCGCGGCCATGATCGCGCCGGCGACGTCGCCGTCGGAGATGAACTTGATCCGGGCCCCCGTCTCGCGGATCTCCTTGACGATGTCCGCGTGGCGGGGGCGGTCCAGGATGACGACCGTGACGTCCTCGGGGGAGCTGTGCTTGGCCTTGGCCACCCGGCGGATGTTCACCGACACCGGCGCGTCGATGTCGACGAAGTCGGCGGCCTCAGGGCCGGTGACCAGCTTGTCCATGTAGAAGACCGCGGACGGGTCGAACATGGTGCCGCGGTCGGCGGCCGCCAGCACGGCGACGGCGTTCGGCATGCCTTTCGCGGTGAGCGTGGTCCCGTCGATGGGGTCCACGGCGATGTCGCACTCGGCACCGGTGCCGTCGCCCACGCGCTCGCCGTTGAACAGCATCGGCGCCTCGTCCTTCTCACCCTCGCCGATCACGACGATGCCGTTCATCGACACGGTGTGGACCAGGGTCCGCATGGCCTTGACGGCGGCACCGTCCGCACCGTTCTTGTCCCCCCGGCCGACCCACCGGCCGGCGGCCATCGCGGCGGCCTCGGTGACCCGGACGAGCTCCAGGGCGAGGTTGCGGTCAGGGTGCTCGGGGCTGACCTCGAGTTGGGACGGCAGGTGGTGCTCGGTCATCGGAGCGCACCTTTCTGTACGACGACGGCCGGGATGAGGAGCGTGCTTGTGCGATGGGCAGGACCTGCGGAGTCAGCCGCGAGGGTCGCCGCCTGCTAAGCACAGTATCCGCTGACCGGCAAAGTGAGCAGAGCGCCTCACGCATGAGCAGTGTCATGGGCCGGTCGGAAGTGGTGCCCGGGGGTGCCCGAATCGCCCGACCGGCGATAGGGGACGATGGGGGGCGTGGCAAGTATGCGCGGTAAGCAGACGGTGCGGGACATGGTGCTGTCGATGGCGGTGATCGGCGCCTTCTCGGCGGTGATCTACATGTTCATCCCGCACGACGGGCCCCAGGACCCGGTGAAGCCGGTCGGCTACAAGGTGGAGCTGGACACAGCCCGCCGCGCCGCTCCGTACCCGGTCGCCGCCCCGGTGGGGCTGCCGAACCGGTGGCGGGCCACCTCGGTCCGGTACGACGGCACCGGCGAGCTGGGTGCCCAGTGGCACCTGGGCTTCATGGACCCGAAGAACGAGTACGTGGCCGTCGAGCAGAGCGACGGCACCCCGGCCAAGTTCATCGAGGCCGTCAGCCTGGGCGCCAGGAAGACGGGCGCGACGCAGCGCATCGGCGATGTGGCCTGGGAGCGTTACGACGGCGAGAAGTACGACGCGCTGGTGCGCACGGAGCGCGGGGTGACGACGGTGGTCACGGGCACCGCGCCGTACGACCGGCTTGCGACGATGGCCGCCGCGCTCAAGGCCTCCTAGCTCGTAGAGCTGCTGCGGAGGCCCGGTGAGCGGGCGGCCACCGTGGCTGTGCCCCCTACGTCCGGGGCGGTGCGGCCCCGTAACGGTGCGGCCCCGTAACGGTGCGGCCCCGTAACGGTGCGGCCCCGTAACGGTGCGGCCCCGTACGTCCGGGGCGGTGCGCCGACACATCAGCGAATGGTTCCCCGGGTCAGTCCTCGGCGCTGGACGGCTCGCTGTCGTCCGGCTCCCGCGACTCCGCGGCGAGCGCCGCGTCCAGCCGCTTCCGCGCACCGTCCAGCCAGTGGCGGCACACCCTCGCCAGCTCCTCGCCCCGCTCCCACAGGGCGAGCGACTCCTCCAGCGTTGTGCCGCCCGCCTCCAGGCGACGGACGACCTCGATCAGCTCGTCCCGCGCCTGCTCGTAGCCGAGGGTCGAGTCGGCGGACTTCTCGTCCGTATCCGTCATGTGCTCCAGCCTAGGTGTGAGTGACGACAACGACGTTGCGGCCGCATGGCACGCGCGCGGTGCTCCGGCGCTTGGGGCTCACCGGTGCGTTCAGGGCACGACCCGCACCGCGAACTTCCCTCGCGCGACGCGCGCGCGCAGCTTCTCCTCGGCCGCGACCTCGTCCGGCGAGCGGACCACTGTGCCGTCCGCCCGCTGCAGCACCGCGTATCCCCGCTCCAGCGTCGCCGCGGGGGACAGCGCGACAACCCGGGCCCGGGTGTGGGACAGCTCCGAGTCCGCATGGTCCAGCAGATGCCCCAGCGTCCGGCGGCTTCGGTCGAGGAGTGAAGCGATCTGGTCCTCCCGCTCCTCGACCATGCGGTGCGGATGCTCCATGCACGGCCGGTGACAGGCGGCCGCCAGTCCCCGCTCCTCGCGGTCCAGCAGCCCGGTGACCGACCGCAGGGCCCGCTCCCGCAGCTGCTGGATCCGGGACAGCTCCTCACCGACGTCCGGCACGACCTTCTTCGCCGCGTCGGTCGGGGTGGAGGCCCGAACATCCGCGACCAGGTCCAGCAGCGGGGAGTCCGGCTCGTGTCCGATGGCCGACACCACGGGCGTACGGCAGGAGGCCACGGTCCGTACCAACTGCTCGTCGGAGAACGGCAGCAGGTCCTCGACGCTGCCGCCGCCGCGCGCCACCACGATCACATCAACGTCCGGATGCGTGTCCAGGTCCTTGACCGCCGCGATGACCTGCGGCACGGCCCGCACGCCCTGCACGGCGACGTTGCGCACCTCGAAGCGGACGGCCGGCCAGCGCAGCCGCGCGTTCTCCAGCACATCGCGCTCGGCGGCCGAGGCGCGGCCGCAGACGAGGCCGATGAGCTGCGGAAGGAAGGGGAGCCGGCGCTTGCGCTCCAGTGCGAACAGCCCCTCGGCGGCCAGCGACCGCTTGAGCTGCTCCAGCCGGGCCAGCAGCTCACCGACGCCGACCGGTCTGATCTCCGCCGCGCGCAGCGACAACTGGCCGCGCGGTGCGTACCACTCGGGCTTGGCGTGCACGACGACGCGCGCGCCCTCGGACACGATGTCCGCCACCTTGTCGAACACCGAGCGGAAGCAGGTGACGGAGAGCGAGATGTCGTACGACGGGTCGCGCAGGGTCAGGAACACCACGCCGGCTCCGGGCCGCCGCGACAGCTGCGTGATCTGCCCCTCGACCCATACGGCGCCGAGCCGGTCGATCCATCCGCCGATCAGCCGGGAGACCTCGCCGACGGGAATCGGCGAGTCCGCCGAGGTGCTGAGAGCCATGCGGCGAGCGTATCCGCTGGGACCGACAGGCGGCCCTGACGCTGTTCCGGTCCGCCATCGTCCCTCCTCGCCACGCTCTGTCCCGGTCTGGGCCAGGGATGCGATCTTTCAAGGCCGTGCCACGGCCTTACGATGGTGCCCATGACTGCTACGCCAGCCCGCCGCGTCCTGCTCGCTGCCCCCCGGGGCTACTGCGCGGGCGTTGACCGAGCCGTGATTGCCGTCGAGAAGGCCCTTGAGCAGTACGGCGCGCCGGTCTATGTGCGCAAGGAGATCGTCCACAACAAGTACGTCGTGCAGACCCTGGAGAAGAAGGGCGCGATCTTCGTCGAGGAGACGGAGGAAGTGCCCGAGGGCAACATCGTCATCTTCTCCGCACACGGCGTCGCCCCGGTGGTGCACGAGGAGGCCGAACAGCGGAGGCTCGCGACGATCGACGCCACCTGTCCGCTGGTCACCAAGGTCCACAAGGAAGCCATCCGCTTCGCCAAGGAGGACTACGACATCCTCCTCATCGGTCACGAGGGCCACGAGGAGGTCATCGGCACCAGCGGCGAGGCCCCCGAGCACATCACGCTCGTGGACGGACCGGAGGATGTGCAGAACGTGCGGGTCCGGGACGAGTCGAAGGTCGTGTGGCTGTCCCAGACCACGCTGTCGGTCGACGAGACGATGGAGACGGTGGACGCCCTCAAGGAGCGCTTCCCGCGGCTCGTCAGCCCGCCCAGCGACGACATCTGCTACGCCACGCAGAACCGCCAGATCGCGGTCAAGCAGATGGGCGCCGAGGCCGACCTGGTCATCGTCGTCGGCTCCAAGAACTCCTCGAACTCCAAGCGCCTGGTCGAGGTCGCGCTCGGCGCGGGCGCCAAGGACGCTCACCTGATCGACTTCGCCGACGAGATCGACGAGGCCTGGCTGGAGGGCGTGAGCACGGTCGGCGTGACCTCCGGCGCCTCGGTCCCGGAGATCCTCGTGCAGGGCGTGCTGGAGTGGCTCGCGGAGCGCGGGTACGCAGACGTCGAGACGGTGACGGCGGCGGAGGAGAGCATCACCTTCTCGCTGCCGAAGGAGCTGCGCCGCGACTTGCGAGCGGAGGCGGCGCGCGCGGCCGAGAAGTAACGAGAGGTAAGCCGCACCGAGCAGCCGTACGAGCAGCCGTACGAGCAGCCCTGCGAGTCTCCGTATGAGTCGCCGTACGAGGAGGGCCGGGCAAAGGGCAGCCGTCACTGCTGCCCAAGTCGCCGTAGCCTCGTAGCGTTGTTGCATGGATGTTTCCACGGGCGATTCGACGGTTCTGTTCGGCGTGGACATTGGCGGGACCGGGATCAAGGGCGCCCCGGTCGACCTCGACCGGGGTGACCTGGCCGCCGAACGGTTCAAGGTCCCGACCCCGCACCCGTCGAAACCGGAGGCGGTGGTCGACCGCGTCCATCAGGTCGTCGAGCACTTCGACTGGACGGGCCCGGTCGGCGTGACCTTCCCCGGTGTGGTCATGGGCGGTAAGACCCTCTCGGCCGCGAACGTGGACCGCAGCTGGATCGGCTGCGACGCGGAGAGCCTGCTCGGCGAGCGGCTTGGCCTGCCCGTGACCGTGCTCAACGACGCGGACGCCGCCGGGATCGCCGAGATGTCCTTCGGCGCCGGCCGCGGCCGCGAGGGCACGGTGATCGTGCTGACCTTCGGGACCGGCATCGGCAGCGCGATCTTCACGGGCGGGCGGCTCGTTCCCAACACCGAACTCGGCCACCTGGAACTGGACGGGCACGACGCCGAGAAGCGCGCCTCGGCCAAGGCCAAGGAGGATGAGGGCCTGACCTGGGCGCACTGGGCGCGCCGGGTGCGGAAGTACCTCGCGCACGTGGAGATGCTCTTCTCGCCCGAGCTGTTCATCATCGGCGGTGGGGTGAGCCGCAAGGCCCACAAGTTCCTGCCGCTGATAGAGGGCATCAGGGCCGAGATGGTGCCGGCCCAGCTGCAGAACAACGCGGGCATCGTGGGCGCCGCGATGGCGACGGTACGGCGGCAGCAGGGGCAGCTCCGCCAGGTGCACCGGGAACCGGGGCTGGTCCGTTAGACGCGGAGCGCGGGCAACTGCGGTGCGGGCAGCGGCGGTGCGGGCAGCGGCGGTGCGGGCAGCGGCGGTGCGGGCAGCGGCGGCGCGGGCAGGCGCGCCTGGAGCCGGGAGCGGCCCGGGGGCGCTGTTTGTGCGGGTTCGCTCGGCTGCCGGGCCTGGTCCCTTCAGACGCGCTGAACGCCCTGCTCCGATTCCTGCGCGGCCCGCTGGACGGCTTGCCGTGCGGCCTTGTCGCTGATCATCAGCACCTTGCGGCCCACCACCACCAGGACCGCCACGAGCGTCCCCCCGTACAGCCAGCCCGCATGCAGCGCCAGCTGTGTGAACATGCCCACCACCTGGCTGCCGAACCCGCCCGAGCCGCAGCCGACCGGCAGCAGCCCCATGGCGAACGCGATGGGCGCGCTGATCGGCGCGGTGACCAGATCGCTGGGGCGCACCCACAGCGCGCAGGTCGCGCACACCACCAGGAAAGGCAGACCGTACGCGGTCGGGGAGCCGTCTACGAGCAACAAGTCCACGGTGCCGACGGCGAGCATCGCGACGATGGCGAGCAGCCCGCAGCCCAGCGCGGTCAGCCGCGGGCCGGGCACCCGCTGCAGCCGTCGCAGGGGGGCCGGCGTCGGGGGCAGCGGGCCGCGGCCGCCGGCGCGGTAGACCGCCGCGGTCTCCCCGTCGAGCCTGGAGCCGGGCCGCGGGCCCTCGGGCGCGTGCTGTACGGCCTCGCTGCGCGGTGCGCCGCCGCCCGCTACAGCTGCGGGAGACCGCGGCGGGGAGCGACGCGGCTTGCGCTGGGGGATACGCGTCCTGGGACGCGAGCTGGGCTGCTCCACGCGACCAACGTAGGTCGGGAGCGCAGCGGAATCCGGCGATGGACACGCCGTTTGGCCCACCTTGATGGTGTGTTCGACTGATAGTCGGCCCATAGTTCGACACGTATGGGCGCGCATGATCACCGCGCGATAGCAGGGGTGACCGCATCAGCGTGGGCCCGGCACGCCGCCCCGTAGACTGGATGACTGGTCCCCGGCCGGGACCGTAGCCCTTTCAAACATTCTCGCTACGGGAAGTCGCCACGTGTCGCTCACGATCGGAATCGTCGGTCTGCCGAATGTCGGCAAGTCGACCCTGTTCAACGCCCTGACCAAGAACGACGTGCCGGCGGCCAACTACCCGTTCGCCACCATCGACCCCCACGTGGGCGTCGTCGGCCTCCCCGACCCGCGCCTGAACAAGCTCGCCGAGCTCTTCGGCTCGGAGCGCACGGTCCCCGCCACCGTCAACTTCGTGGACATCGCGGGCCTGGTGCGCGGCGCCTCCGAGGGCGAGGGCCTGGGCAACAAGTTCCTGGCGAACATCCGGGAGGCCGATGCGATCTGCCAGGTCATCCGGGCCTTCAAGGACGAGAACGTCGTCCACGTCGACGGCAAGGTCTCGCCCAAGGACGACATCGAGACGATCAACACCGAGCTGATCCTGGCCGACCTGCAGTCCATCGAGAAGGCCCTCCCGCGCCTGACGAAGGAAGTCCGCATCCGGAAGGACAAGGCCCCGGTCCTCGCCGCCGTCGAAGCGGCCAAGGAGATCCTGGAGGAGGGCCGCACCCTCTTCTCGGCCGGCATCACCAAGGACACCGAGCAGGGCCGGCTGCTGCACGATCTGTTCCTGCTCACCACCAAGCCCTTCCTGTACGTCTTCAACGTCGACGAGGAGGAGCTGACCGACGAGGCCTTCAAGAACGAGCAGTCCGCACTCGTCGCCCCGGCTGAGGCGATCTTCCTCAACGCGAAGATCGAATCCGAGCTGATCGAGCTGGAGGACGACGAGGCGCTGGAGCTCCTGCAGTCCATGGGCCAGGAGGAGCCGGGCCTCGCCACGCTCGCCCGCGTCGGCTTCGAGACCCTCGGCCTGCAGACGTACCTCACGGCGGGCCCGAAGGAGGCCCGCGCCTGGACCATCAAGAAGGGCGCGACGGCCCCGGAGGCGGCCGGTGTGATCCACACCGACTTCCAGAAGGGCTTCATCAAGGCCGAGATCGTCCACTACCAGGACCTCCTCGAATGCGGCTCGATCCCGGAGGCCCGCGCCAAGGGCAAGGCCCGCATGGAGGGCAAGGACTACGTGATGCAGGACGGCGACGTGGTGGAGTTCCGCTTCAACGTTTAGTGGCCGCCCTAGCATCGACGCGATGATCTGGCAAATGCGCAGGTCAGACGGGGTTGGTCCCCTTCGGGGCCGGCCCCGTCGCTGTACCCGCCGCTGGATCCGTGCTGGATTTGCTGACGTCTCGTCATCTGTCGTCATCCCTGGCTATCCGCACCATTGCTGGATCGACGCTGGATCAAGGTGACGGGTCGTCAGATATATCGGGGTATCCGGCCTGCTGGCCCTGGCCCTGGTGAGTCTTTTCGGCCGCCCGGTCGATCCGCCGAACCCGCCTCCGCTCGTCGCACCGGCTTCAAGCGCGTCGGCGGTGCGTCCTTCCGGGGACGGCAAGTCCGCGACCGGTGGCGGTGTTCGTGCCAGTACTCCGGGGCCGACCGACAGCCGCGCTTCGGTGCAGCTTCAGACCCAGGACGAGGCTGTACGAGGGAAACGACAGCGCTGTCCCCCGCGACCGGGCCCGTCTTCACCTCCTGGTGGCAGAGCCGTCGTACCCGTGACGGCGCGAGGCTTTGTGGTGGACGTCCCTCGGCTCCTGTTCCCGCTCCGTTCGCCCCGCGGACCCCGGCACCGCCTGCCCCGCGTCCCTGAGGGAATGCGCTGTCTCCACGACCTCGCAGCCGTCACCGGCCGGATGCGGAGGCCGGTCCTCTTGGGGGCCGCGGAGTTGTGGGCGGGACGGAAGTGAGGACGGCCCGGCCCAGCCAATGGCAGGCCAGGAGGGCGACTTCGATGCTGAGCCGGTTGTCCGACACCGCGGTGCCGAGCTCGTTCTGGGCCTTCCGGACACGGTATTTGACGGTGTTGGGATGCAGGTTCAGGCGTTCGGACGCGGCTTTGTGGCTCGATCCGCTGCCGAGGAAGACGTGGAGGGTCTCCCTGAGGCGCGCGGCGTTCTCGGTGTCGGCGGCCAGGGGGCCGAGCGATTCGACCACCCAGTGCCTGGCCTTCTCGACGTCCTTCGCCAGCAGAGCGACCAGAGCGAGCCCCGGCTCGTCGGAGAACGTGACACGCAGGGGACGCGGCCTGCGCAGCACGGCGACCTCGTGCGCGGTTCTGGCGTTCTCATGACAGGCGCGGAAGCCGTGGGGGCCGCGAGCGGGAAGCCCCACCGCGACGGACAGGCCGTCGGCTCGGCCCGTGATGTGTTGGACGATGAGGGAGCGGTCGACCGCCGTCCGGTCGCCGAGAGGGATCCAGGCCCAGCCGGAGAGGCGGTCCACGGCGACGAACAGCGGAGGGCGGTGGGCGTTCACGACCCCGGCCAGGTCGTGGGCCGCGCGCTCCAGACCGTCGAGGTTCCGGTTGGCGCCGGGGCCCTCGGGGAACCAGAGGATCACGGCCAGGTGGTACTGCCCCAAGGAGTAGCCCAGGCCGATGTCCGAGGGCGGGACCGGGGAGCTGTCGCGGCGGAGGAGTTCCCGCACCCGGACCGCGCGCATGCTGCCGACGGCCTGCCAGCGGTTGCGTTCCTGCTCGTACGCGTCGACGACCTGCTGGGAGATCCAGTCGATGTAAGCGGAGGCGACGGTGAACGTGCGGCGCGCCACCGCGAGTCTCAGTTCCGGGGCCAGTCCTGCCGCGGTGATCTCGGTGAGGGCGCTGTCGAGGAATGTGGTCTGCCCGAGTCGGTAGGCGCGTACAAGTGCGTTGACGGGGACGCCGTGCTGGGCCAGCCGCCGTGCGTACTCCATCGCCGCCGCCGGAGCCTCCAGACGCTCGGTGGCGATGTCGTGCTGCAAGGTGTGCAGGATCGTTTCCACGTTGCCCTGAATGCTGGCGGTCAGTAGTTCCAGGAGCCGGGAATCCGTGCGCAGCTCCGGGATTCTGTCCTTGAGTACGTCCTTGATCCTGCTGGTTTCTGCCAGGAGCCGGCCGTTGAGTTCCGCGGCGACGGCGGCGACCCAACGGTCCACCACATCGTCGTCGGCCCCGTGGGGATTTGTTTCCACCCAACGAGCGTAGCCACCGCGCTCGCTGGGCGGCAATGCCCAAACCCCTCTGACCTGGTGGTTTTCGAGCGTTGCGAGCGGCCGTGCCGGTCGGGCGGCACGGCTTGTCTTCAGGGTTTGTCTTCCGGGGACAACGGTCGGCGCCGGCTTCGTCGCACCGGGCCATGGCAGTACGCGCCGCAGCGCTCCTACGGTTCGGTAACTCGCCGTTCATGGTGTCTTCACAGGGAGCGCCCATGCATCTCTCGACTCTGCCGGACTTCCGGGCCGACCAGGCCCCGGGGGATCCCGCCCTCACCGATGACACTGCCACCCACAACAATGCCCAGTTCCTGGCGGCGGTCGGGCAGGCAGCCGCCGTGCTCCGCGGGTTCGGGGTCGGCCGCGGTGATGTCGTGGCCGTCATGCTGCCCAACACGGCGCAGTTCGTCGTCGCGCTGTTCGCGGCGTGGCGCCTGGGCGCCGCGGTGACCCCGGTGAACCCCTCGCTCACCGCCTCCGAGGCGGACCACCAACTGCGCGACGCCTCGGCGACGGTCCTGGTGACCACGCCGGAAGCGGAACGCGAGGCGGGCGCCGCGGTGAAGGTCTGCACGCGGCTGACGGCCGCGTCCGGCGAGCAGGTGAACCCGCTCCCGGACCCACGGGACGACGACCTGGCGCTGCTGATCTACACCAGCGGCACGACGGGCCGGCCCAAGGGCGTCATGCTGGACCACCACAACATCGCCGCCATGTGCTCCATGGTCATCGAAGCGTTCGAGCTCGACGACCGAGCACACAGCCTGCTGATCCTTCCGCTCTTCCACGTCAACGGGATCGTCGTCGGCACCCTGTCACCGCTGCTGGCCGGCGGCAGGGTCACCGTCGCGGGGCGGTTCGACGCCGCGTCCTTCTTCCCCCGGGTCGCCGAGGCCCGCCCCACGTACTTCTCCGGCGTGCCCACCATCTACGCCAAGCTGGCCGACCTCCCCGCCGACATCCCGGCCGACACCTCCTCGCTGCGCTTCGCGATCTGCGGGGCGGCACCGGCGAGCGCGGAGCTGCTGGCGAGGTTCGAGGAACGGTTCCAGGTGCCGGTCGTCGAGGGGTACGGCCTTTCGGAGGGGACCTGCGCCAGCACGGTCAACCCCCTGCTCGGTGTCCGCAAGCCGGGAACCGTCGGCCTGCCGCTGCGCGGTCAGTCGATCCGCATCTGCGCCCCCGACGGCTCCGACGTACCGGCCGGTGCCGTCGGCGAGGTACTCATCCAGGGCCCGAACGTGATGCGCGGCTACCTCAACCGTCCCGAGGCGACGAACGAGACCCTCCGCGACGGATGGCTGCGCACCGGCGACATCGGCCGGATCGACGAGGACGGCTACCTCGTCCTCGTCGACCGGGCGAAGGACATGGTGATTCGAGGCGGCGAGAACATCTACCCCAAGGAGATCGAAGCGGTCGTCCATCAGTTGCCGCAGGTGCTGGAGGCCGCCGTTGTCGGCCGCGCGCACCCGGTACTCGGCGAAGAGCCGGTTCTGTTCGTGGCCCTGGCCACAGGCGCCGTCCTCCCCGAGGCGGAGATCCGCGAACACCTGCGGGCCCGGCTGTCGAAGTTCAAGCTCCCCGCCGACGTCTTCCTGCTCGACGCCCTGCCCAAGAACCCCGTCGGAAAGATCGACAAGCCGGCGCTGCGGGCCCGGCTGTCCCCGGCGGAAGCCGGGTCCTGAGAGCGGCGGGCCACCACGAGCCCGCCCCGTACCGAGAAGCACCCATTCCCACCGAAGGAGTTGACGTTGGGGTTCACCAAGGGCGACTTCCCGCCCGTCGACGTCGAGACGTTCCTCGACAAGCCGCTGCGCGAGCGCCTGAAGACGCTGGCCCTGCACTGGGTCGAGTACGGCTTCGGTTCGCCGAAGATGATTCCGACGGTCTACGTCGTCAAGCTGCTGTTCCTGTACGTCCTCGGCGGGACCTTCCTGGCCACGTGGTCCTCGGGGACCGCCCCGTTCTGGGACGTGGCCCAGTGGTGGGACGTACCGATCGTCTATCAGAAGCTCGTCGTGTGGACGGTGTTCCTGGAGGCGGTGGGACTGGCCGGCTCCTGGGGGCCCATCGCGGGCAAGTTCAAGCCCATGACCGGCGGCATCCTCTTCTGGGCGCGCCCGGGCACCATCCGGCTGCGGCCCTGGCGCCGGGTGCCGTTCACGGCCGGCGATCGCCGTACGGTGGTCGACGTGCTGCTCTACCTCGCCCTGCTGGCCGGGCTGCTGACCGCCGTCCTGCTGCCGGGCGTGCACAGCGCCTCCCTGGCGGCGGCGCTGCCGCAGGACACCACCGGGCTGGTCGACCCCAGGCCGCTGTTCCTCGTCATGGCCCTGCTGATGCTCATCGGCCTGCGGGACAAGACGATCTTCCTGGCCGCCCGTGGCGAGCAGTACCTGCCCGCCCTGCTGTTCTTCAGCTGCCTGCCCTTCGTCGACATGATCGTCGCGCTCAAGCTGCTGATCGTCACGGTGTGGATCGGCGCGGGCGTGTCGAAGTTCGGCCGCCACTTCTCCAACGTCGTCCCGCCGATGGTGAGCAACAGCCCCTGTGTGCCGGGCAGATGGTTCAAGCGCGCCCAGTACCGGGACTTCCCGCACGACATCCGCCCCTCGAAGGCGGCCGGCAGCCTGGCCCACGTGGGCGGGACCTGCGTGGAGATCGTCACCCCCCTGGTGCTGCTGTTCTCCACGAACCGGGCCGTGACCCTGGCCGGGGTCGTCCTGATGGTGGTGTTCCACCTCTTCATCACCTCGACGTTCCCCTTGGCGGTCCCGCTGGAGTGGAACATCCTCTTCGGCTTCACGTCGGTCTTCCTCTTCGTCGGATTCCCCGCCGGTCAGGGCTACGGCCTCGGGGACATCTCCTCGCCGTGGCTCGCCCTCGGCATCGTCGTCGGCCTCATGTTCTTCCCCGTACTGGGAAACCTGCGGCCCGACCTGGTGTCGTTCCTGCCCTCGATGCGCCAGTACGCGGGCAACTGGGCCTCGGCCCTGTGGGCCTTCGCGCCCGGCGCCGAGGACAGGCTGAACGCGGTGACCCGGCCGACCTCCAACCAGATCGACCAGCTGAAGGCGATGGGCTACCCGGCGGCGGTCGCCGAGGTGACCATGCAGCAGACCATCGCCTGGCGCTCCATGCACAGCCAGGGCCGGGGCCTGCTCTCCCTGCTGCTCCGCCACATCCCTGACCTCGACCGGTGGACCGTGCGCGAGGCCGAGTTCGCGTGCAACTCGCTGATCGGCTTCAATTTCGGTGACGGGCACCTGCACAACGAGGACCTGATCGCCGCGCTCCAGAGCCGTTGCCGCTTCGAGCCGGGCGAGTTCATCGTGGTGTGGGTGGAGTCGCAAGCCATTCACAGCAAGGTTCAGCACTACAAGGTGATCGACGCGGCCCTCGGCGTGATCGAGCGCGGCACCTGGCGGGTCGCCGACGCGGTGCGCGAGCAGCCGTGGCTGCCGGGCGGCCCGATCCCGGTCCAGGTCACCTGGTCGGCGGCGGCCTCGGTCCAGACGGATTCGCGGGACGTGGAAGACGTCGGTGCGGGCGCCGATGCGAGGATGCAGGTATGAGCACGGCCGTGGTGGTGGGCGGCGGGCCCAACGGGCTCGTCGCCGCCGCCCTCCTGGCCCGGGAGGGCGTGCGGGTGACCGTACTCGAGGGCGCGAGTCGGGTCGGCGGCGGTACCCGCAGCAGCGAGGCGATCGTGCCGGGGCTGCTGCACGACCATTGCTCGGCCATCCACCCGATGGCCGTGGGCTCGCCCGTCCTGCGGAAACTGGACCTCGGCCGCTACGGTCTGCGATGGCTGCTGCCCGAGATCGACTGCGTGCATCCGCTCGACGCGGGCACGGCAGGGGTGCTGCGCCGCTCCGTCACCGCGACCGCCGAGGGGCTCGGTGCGGACGGCGCGAGGTGGCGGCAGCTGTTCGGCCGCCCGGCCGAGACCTACGACCAGCTGGCTGAGGACATCATGCGCCCGCTGCTGCGGATCCCGCACCACCCGCTGCTGCTGGCCCGCTTCGGACTGCCCGCCCTGCTCCCCGCCACCGCCCTGGCACGCGGCTTCACGGGGGAGGAGGCCCGGGCCCTGTTCGGCGGGGTGGCGGCGCATGCCTTCCAGCCGCTGCACCGGCCACTGAGTTCCAGCATCGGCCTGGGCATCCTCACCGCCGGACACCGGTACGGGTGGGCGGTCGCCGCCGGCGGCTCGCAGGCGATCAGCGACGCGCTGGTGGCCCTGCTCACCGACCTCGGTGTCACGATCGAGACCGGGGCATACGTGAAGAGCGCGGCAGACCTGCCCTCCGCCGACGTGACCCTGTTCGACCTGGCCCCCGGCGCGGTCGCCGACATCCTCGGTGACCGGCTTCCGGCCCGCGTCGCCCGGGACTACCGGCGCTTCCGCCACGGGCCCGGCGCCTTCAAGGTGGACTTCGCCGTCGAGGGCGGAGTGCCCTGGACGGCGGAGCCCGCGCGCAGGGCCGGCACCGTCCACCTCGGCGGTGCGTTCGCCGAACTGGCCGCCACGGAACGCGACATCGCCGCCGGACGCATGCCGGAACGTCCCTTCGTGCTGGTGGGGCAGCAGTACCTCGCCGATCCGCAGCGGTCAGTCGGCAACGTCCATCCGGTGTGGACCTACGCCCACGTGCCGCACGGCTACACCGGCGACGCCACCGAGGCGATCACCGCCCAGATCGAGCGGTTCGCTCCCGGCTTCCGGGACCGGATCGTCGGTTGTGCCGTGCGCACCACCACGGGATTCGCCGAGTACAACCCGAACTACATGGGCGGGGACATCATGACCGGCGCGAAGAACATCCCGCAGCTGGTCCTCGGCCCCCGCCTGGCCGGCAATCCGTACTCCGTCGGCTTGCCGGGCTACTACCTCTGCTCGGCCGCGACTCCGCCGGGACCCGGCGCGCACGGAATGTGCGGCGCCCACGCAGCGGAAGCCGCTCTCTACCATCTGCGCCGAGCGGACCTGGCCCGCCCCAGAGCGTGATGAAGCTCCCGTGCTGGGATCGTGCTGGGGCAACCACGTCAGAACCGCATTGCCTGCTCCCTATCCTCCGATCGCGTACGCAAGGCGAGCTTTCCACGGAAACGAGCTGATCACCTGGTACCAGGGACGGCTTCGGCCGCAACAGATCGATTCGAAGCTGAACTACCTATGCGACGTGTTGGACCGCATACCGACGCAGGCGTGGCGCCCGAGTAGTCCTTGCGGGCCCGGGGCGGCCTGGCGCTGCTCGAGCACCAGCCTGGCCAGGGAGTCCACCACGCCGTGGAGGTCCTCGCCGCGGTCCGGGCCGCCCGCCCAGTGCTCGTCGAGCGGGTCGAGGCCCAGCACTCCGAGCATCGCACGGACATCGGCGAGCCGGGCGACGGCCGCGTTCTTGTCGTCGGCGGTGAGGGCGGAGTTGCCCCGCCGGACGGTGGTGTGCACGACCGCGAGGGCCTGCGGGACGCCCAGGTCGTCGTCCATCGCCTCGGCGAACGCCGGCGGCACCTCGGCGGCCGGTTCGACCGGGCCCCCGGCCTTTCCACGACCCGCTGGATGAAGCCCTCGATGCGCGCGAACGCGGACTCCGCCTCGCGCAGGGCCTCCTCGCTGTACGCACGCCCGCCGGTGAGACTGGCCAGCGAGCGGACTTCCGCCACCGTCTGATTGCGGAAGACACCAACGGTCATCACATGGGACGGGACACGTTTGACGAGCCGTATGGCGGTGGTCGCGGACACACGTCGAGGGCTGTCGGCGAACATGAAGCCGATGGCATCGGCCCCGGCCTCGACCGCCTCGTCCACGTCTTGTTCGGTCCTCAGCCCACAGAGCTTGATGAACAGGTGATTTCGCATAGGGTCCTTACATGGATTCGCCCGCCCCGGAAGCGTTTCCGGGGAGGGGCGAGCAGACGGCCGGCGTAGGCGGTCAGCGGTTGGCGAGGGCCAGCTGGACACCGAGGCCCAGGAAGGCCATGGCGAAGGTGCGGCGCATCCAGGCCAGCACCTTCGGCCGGGTGATGATGTGATCGCACACGGCCGCCGCGAAGGCACCGTAGATCACGAACACGACGAACGTCATGATCATGAACACGGCCGAGAGTTCGAGCATGCGCGGGAGCGTGTTGGTGCTGGTGGCCGGGACGAACTGGGGCAGGAACGCCAGGAAGAATATGGACAGTTTCGGGTTCAGGAAGTTGATCAGAATGGCGGTCCCGGTGACGCCAGCCGCCGACCTCTCCGTCTTCGCACCCTCGGTGTCGATCTTCATTGCGCCCTTCTCCCGCAGGGTCTGCCAGGCGAGATAGAGCAGATAGGCGACACCGGCCCACTTGAAGCTCTCGAAGGCCACCGCGCTGGTATGCAGAATCGCGGCCAGGCCGGCGATCGCCGCAGCCAAGTGCGGGACGATGCCAAGGGTGCAGCCGAAGGCTGCCACCACCGACATGCGCAGTCCGCGAGTCAGGCCCGTGGCCACGGTGTATACGGCGCCGGTTCCGGGTGAGGCCACGATGATGAAGGCCGTGATCAGGAACTCAACACTCATGAATGCTGCTCCCTTGGTCGTGTCGTCAGCGGCACTACTGTGCCAGGAGCGAGCGGGTGGCGGCCTCGACATCGTGGGCACGCATCAGGCTCTCGCCGACGAGGAATGTGGTGATGCCGACCGCGCCCATGCGCTTGAGGTCCTGCGGAGTGCTCAGTCCGCTTTCTCCGACCACCACACGGTCCCGGGAAACCTTCGGCGCCAGGTTCTCGGCCGTGGTCAGGGTGGTCTCCATGGTCTTCAGATTCCGGTTGTTGATCCCGATCAGCCGGGACCGCGGACGGGACGCGCGCTCCAGCTCCTCGGGGTCGTGCACCTCGACCAGGACGTCCACGCCGAGTTCGTGCGCGGTGCCTTCGATGTCGGCCGCGGTCTCGTCGTCGACGGTGGACATCATCAGCAGGATGGCGTCGGCGCCCCCAGGCCCGGGATTCGACGACCTGGTAGGGGTCGATTACGAAGTCCTTGCGCAGTAAGGGGAGTTCAACGACGGCACGCGCGGCGGCGAGGTGGTCCAGGCTGCCGTCGAACGAAGGGGTATCGGTGAGCACGGACAGGCAGGCCGCTCCTCCCGCCTGGTAGGCGCGGGCGAGTGCCGACGGGTCGAAGTCCGCGCGAAGCAGCCCCTTGGACGGGCTCTTCTTCTTGACCTCGACGATCAGGCCGTACTCTCCCTCGGCCCGGCGCTTTTCGAGGGCGACCAGGAAACCCCGCGGGGGCTCGGCATCCCCGGCTTGCGCGCGCAGCGCGTGGAGCGGCCGCTCCTTCTTGGCTGCAGCGATCTCCTCGCGCTTGTACGCCGCCCAACACCTGGGCCAGTGGCTCGAGCCAATGCCGGGAGTAGACGCCGACGAGGTGGTGCTTGACTGCCGGCGGGGTTGAGCAGCGGTCCCAAAATGGACGATGAGTCCGGATAGCGCCCCACGCGGTCCTTCCGCCAGGTCGCTCCGGTGGCGACGGCGACGAGGGAGCACCCCAATCGCGCCTGCCCAGCCTCGCGACCTACGGCCGTGTGCGGGACTGGCGACTCGAACAACTCAAGCGCATGAAGAACGTGCAGCTGCTGCCCGGCAACCACGTCACGGCCGACCGGGTCGGCCCTTTCCGGGGGCGACCCCGGCACATGCGATGCGATCCGGCGTCCGCCATACTCATGCGGCATGGAAGCACTCGTGACCATCTGTGTCGGCGGCGCCATCCTCGCCTTTGTCATCTGGGGCTGGAAGAGCGGGAACAAGAGGGATGGGCGGACCGACCAACAGCAGGAGGAGCTCCAACAGTTCGTACAGGGGCGTGGCTGGAGCTACACCCCTACGGTACGCGGAGGGGGAGACCGTTACTGCGGGTCGGCACCGTTCCCGATCAAGGGTGCCAATATTGATATATGCGACCACATCGCCGGTGAATTCCGCGGACGCACTTTCTGCTGCTTCGAGTACCGCACACGTGGCATGGGCAACGACATGGGCGACAACCAGTGGCGGTTCTACACGGTGTTCGCGATCACCATGCCGACGACCGTGCCCCGAATGAGTGTCCGTCGGCCCGAACTGGGGGACAAGTTGGAAGCCCGCATGCTCGGCCGCGGCCAAGTGGTGGAGCTGGGCCTTCCCGCGTTTGACAAGGCATTTCGCATCATCACCGACGACGAGCCGTTCGCGCGAATGATGGCCGGCCATCTGGCGCAGCTCCTCCCTTCCGACTCCCGGGCCAAGGACGCGCCTCTCCAGTTCCATGAAAACGAGCTGATCACCTGGTACAAGGGACGACTTCGGCCGCAACAGATCGATTCGAAGCTGAATTACCTGTGTGATGTCCTGGACCGCATACCGGCGCAGGCGTGGCGCCCGGCCTGAGTGACATGTGCTTGTGGGTGAGCCCCTCGCGAATCCAGATTCGCGAGGGGCTCACCCACAAGCATCGAGGCGGGCAAGGCCTATGCCGTGGCAGGGTCTGCCGGGCGGACAGTCCGGACGAACTCCTTGAAGTCGTCCACGACCTCCTCAAACTGGCTCAGCTTGGCTGTCAACGCAAGCTCTATCACGGCGGGCTTGGCCGGATCGTGCACATCCTGCATGGCCAAGTACACCTGGCTCTGCACCAGCTCCACGGGACGCCCGCGCAGCGTGCTGGAGATGCGGAGGGTTTGGGTAAGCGCAGGCGCCTCGGGGGTTCCCACCTGAGTCCGCTTGGTGACGCTCACCGTGGCCGCCTCACTCAGTCGCTGGACTGACTCGTCGGCAATCGTAACCAGGTCAGCTTCGTCCCGAAGATTACCGGCGATCGTGATATTCGCGGTGAACCCGTCCCGCGACTCGGGGTGGAGCGCAACGAAAGCCACTCCGGGGGCGCCCACCTCGTCGGGGGGCGCCGGCTGCCAGCCCTCCGGCAATGAAAACTCGATCTTTACCGGTAGCGTGGTCGCCATGGTGGATCAACTCCCTTAGGGTGCGGAATTTCGAGGCTAGTGTCAGCCAAAGGGATTGAGCGACTTCACCCCGTCCCCCATGTCATCAAGACCAACCACGTCCGCTGCATCGCCGACCGTGTCGATGACCTTATCCGGGTCAATCTCGATCTGCGAGGACACCTTGGCGCCGACGCCGAACGCGAGGCCCAGTTCGCCACCGACAACGAACTTGCCGTCCTTCATACCGGCATCCAGGGTGGCCGCGCCGCCGATTCCGGCCATCGCCTCGCCCGTGACACCGGCCCCGATACCGCCGACGTCCGCGCTGGCCCTTCCGGTCGCCTTGGCGCCCGCAAATCCCTCAAGGCCTGAGTGAAAGCCGTCCTTGCCCACGGAAGTCTTTGCAAAATCTCCTGGGCCTGGCTTTGATCGCCGCCGGCCCACAGGTCGATTGCCTCCGCAGCCCGCTGCTGCGCCGCGCTGAGCACTCCTGCGTACTTGCTGATCGCCGTGGCAGCGTCGGACATCGCATCGGACGCATAGAGCCAGTTCCGCTTCTCGCCGGAAAGCTTGTCCCAAAAGTTGTCGCTAGCCTTCCCGGCCCAACCGGGTATGCGTACGGCGCCCAGTCCCGTCCCGACGTCGTCGAATGTGCCGGAATGTTTCCTGAGCGACCGCGCGATGTCCTCCAGGGACCCTGCGTTTCCCGGGATGAGCTCCTTTGGGTCTGTGGTCTCGCCCAGCTCTGAAGCCATATCTGTCCCCCGTCCTTACCGTCCCGCGCGATACGGCTGCAGCAGCCGCTCCGCATCGGCATCCGATTGCGCGTAGTCGGCCGTATCGTTGAGGTTCTCCGCCGCGTCGGCCGCACGGTCGCCGAGGACCAGGTAGGCCTCCTGCCAGGTAGCGCAGAATTGTTCAAACTTCCCAGAGAGGATCAGGTGTCCGGAGTCGTCCAGATCGTCGTTCACTGCTTCGAAATCGATACCTTTTGCTGGTTCCAGGCATGTGAGAATGGCTGAAGCGCCACTTCTGAGATCTTCCGGATCAGCACGAAAGTCATCCATGCTCGGACCACCGCCCCCTGAACGCTTCTTAAAAAACAGGCAAGTTGGCACTGTCGTCACGCCGGACGCTATCACCATCTCAGGAGTCGTCAGGTCACGTAAGGCGTTTCGAGCCGTGCGTCCGCAACTCGCCCTGTACGTCCCGCCAGTTGTACAGGCCGACCGCTCGGTACACTGTCCGGTCGGCGCGATGGCACGAACAGGGGAGACGGTACCTGTGCCCAATAAGGCCACAGGACAGCTGAGTTCGAAGAAGTTCACTCTTGTGATCGGGGAGAAGGAGTATCCCCGGCGCGTAGCGCTGCCAGTCATGGGGGGTATCGGCCTCATCTTCGCCGGCATCTTCGGTACCGTGGGCACGCTCATGGTTCACGACTATCGCGAGATGTGGGGGAGGGATGAAGAGCAGGCGGATCTGCGTAAGCTGGCGCGGTCCCGTGGCTGGATTTACTCGCCTGTCAATTTCGCGGGAGCGGATCGGTACAGCGGTGTCGAACCCTTTGCGAACGTTTCCCACAACATGAGGACGTGGGACTGCATCGAAGGTCGGCACCGAGGTCGGAGCTTCAGCTGCTTCGAGTATCGCGACGAAATCGTCGACGGGCGCCCCTCGGACAAAACGCTGTACTTCGCCGTGTTCGCCGTGAAGACGGCGGCGTCCATACCGCGTGTGGTTGTTCGTCAGCATAAGTGGCTGGATGAGGTCTTCGCTGACGGGCACATTGTGAAACTGGGGAACTCGGAATTCGACGAGACGTTTCGCATTGTCGCCAGCGACGTGCAGGTCGCGCGCGATGTGGTGGGAGGGGAGTTGGCGCGCTTTCTCACCGCCGATTCCCGCGCTGATGATGCACCCTTGAGGTTCGACCGAGGCGAGCTCATCACCTGGTACGAGGGAAGGCTGCGGCCGCAGGAGATCTTGCCGCGCCTGAACTACCTGTACGACGTCCTGGAGCGCGTGCCCGAGCGGATGTGGCAATGAGCAGTGGCCGTCCCTCCGGCGCGAGTTGTTCACCCGGTCTGCCAGCTCTGCTCTGCGCATGTGAAAGGCCTCACCTGGGGCCGTTGCGGGGGGGGGGGGGGGAGGAGCGGGGGGAGTTGGCGCCCCCATAGCCGTGCGGGGCGTGATCCGTACTCCTGTCATCTGGCCAAAATCCATGGCTAGATGACGCCGAATCATGCCTGCTGGTCGTCGAGATCACCACATCAGGTGAAACTTTGGCCCATGCTTGCAGGTCACAACCCACGGTTGCCACCCTGTTGCAGTCTGTCAACTGTTGGGAGGGGCACGTGACTTTCGGTGAGCAGCCTGCATACCTCCGCGTCGCCGGCGACCTGAGGCAAAAGATCGTCGACGGCTCGCTGCCGCCGCACACGAGGCTCCCGTCCCAGGCCCGTATCCGTGAGCAGTACGGCGTCTCCGACACCGTGGCCCTCGAGGCCCGCAAGGTGCTGATGGCCGAAGGTCTCGTCGAGGGGCGCTCCGGCTCCGGCACGTACGTACGGGAGCGGCCTGTCCAGCGGCCCATCGCCCGCACCGGCTATCGCTCGATGAGCGAGTCCAACCCCTTCCGGCAGGAGCAGGCCGACGAGCGGGTCAAGGGCACCTGGGAGTCCGGCAGCGAGCGGGAGGAGGCGACGCAGGCGATCGCCGCCCGGCTGGAGATCCAGCCGGGCGACCGGGTGATGCGTACGCGCTATCTGTTCCGCGTAGAGGGCGAGCCCCTGATGCTCTCCACCTCCTGGGAGCCCCTGCACGTCACCGGCCGTTCGCCCGTGATGCTGCCGGAGGAGGGGCCGCTGGCCGGGCGTGGGGTGGTCGAGCGGATGGCGGCCATCGATGTGATCGTCGACAACGTCGTGGAGGAGGTCTGGGCGCGGCCGGGGCTCGCGGAGGAGAACCAGCTGCTGGGCAGAGTGCCGGGGCACGCCGTGCTGGTCGTCTCGCGGACGTACTTCGCCGGCGGCTGTCCGGTGGAGACGGCCGATGTCGTCGTACCTGCCGACCGCTACCGCCTCACCTACCACCTCCCGGTCAAGTGACCCAGCGCATGCTTCCGGTCAAGTGATCCGGCAGCGGCGGGCCGCTCGCCCGCCCCCGGGGAGCAAAGGGAGTACTTGCAAAGGCTCGCCCTGTCGCGGCACGACAGGGCGGGCCTTTTATGTTGCAAAGGTCACAGATGACCTTGGTAATGAAGACGTAATCCCAGTTGCTCCATAGGATGGCGCAGTTTTGTGTTCCGTCGCGGGGGTTGCACTCACAAAGAGCGGCCCTCGGGCCCCCACCGAAGGAGTTCTGGGACTTGAGTACCGAAGAGGGTTCCCACTCCCACTACCGGCGGTCCCTCGGCACCGTCGCCCTCACAGCAGTCGGCCTCGGTTCGATCATCGGGTCCGGCTGGCTTTTCGGGGCCGAGCGCGCAGCGGCGCTCGCCGGACCCGCCGCCATTCTCGCCTGGGTCATCGGCGCCGCCGTGGCCCTGACCATCGCGCTCACCTATACCGAGCTCGGCTCGATGTTCCCGAAGGCGGGCGGCATGGTCCGCTACGGCCAGTACTCGCACGGTTCGCTCGCCGGCTACCTCTCCGCCTGGGCCAACTGGATCGCGATCGTCTCGGTCATCCCGGGTGAGGCGACCGCATCCATCCAGTACATGAGCTCCTGGGACTTCGGCTGGACGCAGGGCCTGTACGACGGCAAGGAGCTGACGGTCACCGGCGTCGCCGCCTCCAGCGTGCTGCTGGTCTTCTACTTCTTCCTCAACTGGTTCGCGATCACCCTGTTCGCCAAGACCAACACCGCGATCACCGTCTTCAAGGTCGTCGTCCCCGCCCTGACGGCGGGCTCCCTGCTGCTGGCGCACTTCGACAGCCGCAACCTGACCAGCCACGGCGGTTTCGCCCCGAACGGCTGGAGCGCGGTCTTCAGCGCGGTCGCGGTATCCGGCATCGTCTGGGCGTTCAACGGCTTCCAGTCGCCGCTCAACATGGCCGCTGAGGCGCGTAACCCGGGCAAGTCCATGCCCAAGGCCGTCATCGGCTCGATCCTCATCGCCCTGGTGATCTACATCGCCCTGCAGGTCGCCTTCCTGGGCGCCGTGCCGGGCGCGGACCTCAGCCACGGCGGCTGGTCGGGCCTGTCGTTCAACTCGCCGCTCGCGGACCTCTCGCTCGCCTGGGGCCTGAACTGGCTGGCGCTGTTGCTCTACGCGGACGCGTTCATCTCGCCATCCGGCACCGGCATGATCTACGCCGCCACCACCTCGCGCATGATCCACGGTGTGCAGGAGAACGGTCACCTGCCCGGGGTCTTCGGCAAGGTCGACCCGAAGACGGGTGTGCCGCGGCCGGCGCTGCTGCTCAATCTTGTCGTCGCCTTTGCCTTCCTCGCCGTCTTCCGCGGCTGGGGCTCCCTTGCCGAGGTCGTCGGTGTGGCCACGGTGATCTCGTACATCACCGGACCGGTCGCCGTGATGGCGCTGCGCCGGCTCGCACCGGAGCTGCCCCGCCCGGTGCGGCTGCGCTCCATGCCGGTCGTCGCGCCGATCGCCATGGTCTTCGGCTCCCTGGTCATGTACTGGGCCCGCTGGCCGCTGACCGGCAAGGTCATCTTCATCATGGCGATCGGTCTGCCGATCTGGGCCTGGTACGAGCTGCGCAAGCCGTGGGCCGAGCTGAAGCCGCACCTGAAGGCGGGCGCCTGGATGGTCGCGTACCTGCTGGTCATGGCTCTGGTCTCGTGGGCGGGCGGCGAGGAGTTCGGCGGCCGCGGCTACCTGGCGCCGGGCTGGGACATCCTGGTTGTCGCGCTCATCGGGCTCGCGTTCTACGTGTGGGGCGTGCGCAGCGCGTGGCACAACCCCTCGCTGGCCGAGGTCACGGCTGAGATGACCGCTGACGCCGACGCCAAGGCCGTAGCCGGTCAGGCTGCCGGTGCCGTGGCCGGAGGGGCGGGCAAGGACCGGTCCAAGCTCGAACAAGTGGCCGGATGAGTACCTCTTTGTGAAAACCCGTATCCGAAGAGTTAAGGTCGGGCGTAGGCTCGGGCATATGCGGATTGCGGTTTCCTCAGAGAACGGGACGTTGTGCGCCGAATTACCTACGACGGCGCTGGGAGAGCGGCGATGACCGAAGACGGCAACGCCGCCCTGCCGTGGGTCGTCATACGTCAGGACGACAACGGCAATCGCTACCGCGTCGGCCGCTACGCCACCCGAGCGGAGGCGGAGCGGGTTGCCGACCGGCTGGGCCTGAACGGCCGCAAAGAGCTCTACACGGTCGAGCGGGTGGGCCACCGCGCGTCGTCCTAGTGCCGCGTCAGCCAGGGTTCGCCCGGTAGCGAGGTGACCTGGTGCGGTCAGCTGCAAGGCGCC